>CAMAHK010000134.1 GCA_945834475.1 uncultured Verrucomicrobiota bacterium | reverse complement strand
ATCAACAACCTGCGTTTAGCGTCGCACATTTGCGTTTAGTTTCGCCGACGGCAAATTTAGATGGGCGCATCTCCGCAGTTGCCAGCGAGGGCGCATTTTGCTATTATTGTTTGTCACGGACGGCGTAGGCGCGAAAGAGATTGCGCGTAGCCGTTGGTTGAGCCGGGTTCGCGCATGCGGGCCGTGCGGGGTGAGACAGGCAGATAAATGAACACAGAAAGAGGGACGGAAGAATGGAATCGATCAAGCCGAAGCGGGCCGTCGCAACGATCGCGTGCGCACTGATGGCCGGCGCGGCGCTGGCCGTCAACGACAACGACACGACGCGTCGGGCGGACAGCCCCGACAAGCCTCTGACGTCCGCCGAAATCGTCGCCAAGCCGCGGCGCGCGACAGTCAAGACGCCCGTTCCGGACTTGGCGCGCATCTACATCGGTTCCGGCGTCTACGGCAACAATGGCGGCATGACCTGCGGCGGCTTCTGCTTCACCTACTGGAACCCGACCAAGCTCAAGTACGACGAGCTCGTCGACCTGTGCGCCAAGGAGGAGGTCGGCAACACGCTTCAGTTCTGGCAGAACAACGACACGCTTGCGCGCCTGACGCGGCGGGCGACGAAGCTGGGGCTCTACTCGACCTGCATCTACTCGCGCGCCACGAACGGGATAGCCCGCGCGATGACGGAGGAGCTGGGCGACCGCTGGCTCGGCCACGACTTCGGCGAGCGCTACACCTTCTCCCTCTATCAGAACTGGGACAACCGCGGCGCGACGCTCGATGCGCTCGTCGACGAGTACATGAACCGCGTCCACAAGCACGTGAACAACCTCCACGACGACGGCTGGGGTAACGTTATGGCGACGTCGGCGAACTTCTCGCTCGACTACGAGGTCGCTGCCGGCACGGAGGTCCCCTGCACGGAGGACTTCCCGTTCGGCGACCTGACGCTCGCCTCCGCGCTCGGGCGCGGCCTCTACCGCCAGTATGACCTGCCGATGTGGGGCAGCCATCTCGCGCACGAGTGGTACAGCTGGATCCCCCACCGCAACCCGTACAAGATGAAGACGCTGGAGACGGCGTTCTACCTCAAGTACATGACGGGCGCGAAGGTCATCATCAACGAGTCCGGCAACTGGCAGCTCCAGAGCTCGCTCTGCGAGGACTCGCCGATGTCGAAGATGCCCATCACCTGCCGCAAGCTCAGCACGAAGTGGGACAAGGCGGCGCGCGAGAAGTACGAGAAGCCCGTCCTCAAGGAGGCCGAGAAGCGCTACTCCTACATCGACTACCGCTCGCCCGTCGCGACGAAGTACCGCAACATCATCCGCGACTTCTACGCCTTCTGCAAGAGGAATCCCGCGCCGAAGGGCCAGCCCGAGGCGACCTGGGCGCTCGCGAAGGGCAACCTCGACTTGGGCGGCAGCGGCTACGTCGCCGGGTCTGCCGTCTGCGGCGCGTATGACCTCGCGCGCAAGAACCCGAACTGGATGCATGGCCTGCCCGAGATGAGCTGGGACACGGTCCGCAAGTCCGTGATGCCGATGCCGCCGATGCTCGCGCCGAACAAGAACATCCACTTCTCCGCCACGCCCTACGGCCTGTGCGACATCGCGTCCTTCGCGTGCGACAACATCACGGCGGAGCATCTGCTCAAGAACTACAAGGTCCTCATGTTCTCCGGCTGGAACACCTGTTCGCCGAAGCAGTACAGGGTCCTCTGCGACTACGTGAAGGGCGGCGGCGTCCTCGTGATCGGCCTCTGCCACCTGTCGACGGACAACGCCCGCAACTACACGGATCCGACCGTCGAAAAGCTGGTCAACGGGGGCGACTTCACGGAGCTCTGCGGGTTCAAGGTCAAGGGGCAGACCCCTCGCCGGTACTGGGCGACGGGCCCGTCGACGACGCCGAACTGCCTTGGCTTCGTCGCGCGCCGCCGCTTCGGCTACATGTGCCTGCCGCTGGGCGACCTCGAGTACGTCGCGCCGAAGGAGAACTTCGAGGAACTCGCCGTCGACGACGAGGATGCCGACCCGTTCATCATCCGCTGCCGCAACGGCAAGGGCCAGGTGCTCTTCATGAACTGGTGGGCCTATCCGGCGGCGGCGAACATGGACGTCGGCTGCGGCGCCGAGATCGCGGACGTCGGCATGGTCGGCTACCTCTACCAGTATGCGGCGAAGCTCGGCCGCGGCAACGTCTTCATCACGGGCCCCGATTTCGAGAATCCTGACGAGGACTGCCGCTGGATCATCTACTCCTACTTCCCGGACGAGGGCAAGGTCTACCTCCTGAACCTCGACTACGAGCGCGAGCGCAAGTGCGTCCTTCAGCAGTTTGGCGACAAGGACTTCCTCACGCTGAAGCCGGCCGAGTTCCGCATTATCGACTCGGTGAAGCTTGATGCGGATGAGAAGCTGAACGCCGAATGACGGACGGCTGTCCGTCTAGCGCATTTGCTTGTGCGCGGCTGCGACGCTGGCGACGAGGTTATTCGAGGCGCAGGCGGAAG
>CAMAHK010000133.1 GCA_945834475.1 uncultured Verrucomicrobiota bacterium | reverse complement strand
ATCCCGAAAACAGACTCAATTCTGGGCATGGTACACGGTATTATGACAAACTGCGTGTGTGGCGAGGCAACAGCAACGCGTCGCATGCGTCCGCGAGTTTTGCTATACTACTATTCATGAAACTCACTCTGAACAAGGACTATGCGCGGCGGCATCTTTTCGTGGCCGTGCTGATGCTGGGGCTCGGCTGCTGGTTTGGCTATGACGGACTCGTCACCTATCCGTCGATGATGGCCGCCGACCTTTACCGCTCCATCGAGAAGGCCGATCCGCCGGACGACATGCCGGACGAACGGCTCGAGGCGTTCAAGAAGCAGAAGATCCAGACGCAGTACGGCTTTGCCGTCCTCGCCCTGCTGGCCGGCGGCATCGTCGGACTGCGGCTGCTCAAGTCTGCGAAATTCGCCTTCGCCTTCGACGACGCCGGCTTCACGACCTGCGGCAAGCGCTACACGCGCGACGACATCGCGTCGGTCGACCGCACCCGGTGGGAGTCGAAGACCATCCTCGTCCTCAAAATGAAGGACGGCTCTTCCATCGTCCTCGACGCCTGGCACCACACCGGCGTCAAGGATTTCGCGGCGACCGTCTGATGGACAGGCCCCTGACCTTCGTCGAACGTCCCTCGCCGAACTTCAACGAGCGGACGCGTCCGATCGACACGATCCTCCTCCACTACACGGCCGGGGACTTCCTGCCGTCGCTTCGTCGCCTCTGCGACGGCTCCGGCACGGATCGCGTCAGCGCCCACTACCTCGTCGACCGCACCGGCACGATCTATCGGCTCGTCGACGAGAAGAAGCGCGCCTGGCATGCCGGCATCAGCCAGTGGCAGGGCAAGACGGACATGAACAGCGCCTCAATCGGTATCGAGATCGTCAACCTCGGACATCTCCCCGGCGGCACCTTCGATCCGTATCCGGAAGCGCAGATCCGCGCGGTGATTGCGCTCTGCCAGGACATCCGCAAGCGCCACAGGATTCGCCACATCCTCGGGCACTCCGACGTCGCGATTGGACGCAAGATCGACCCAGGCGAACACTTCCCCTGGAAACGTCTTGCCGAGGCCGGTCTCGGCGTCTGGACCGAGGACCTTCTCCATCCACAGCTCTCCGACCGTGCGATGCTCGAGACGATCGGCTACGATGTTTCGGACGTCTCGCGCGCCATGACGGCATTCCAACGTCACTTCTACCCCGAGGCCCTCGCCGGCATCGGCAGCTGCGCCCGCGCCCGCCTCGCCGCCGTCTTCAAAAACGCGCTCAAGATTTGACGTCGCCTG
Organism: uncultured Verrucomicrobiota bacterium; assembly: GCA_945834475.1. Lineage (GTDB taxonomy): Bacteria > Verrucomicrobiota > Kiritimatiellia > RFP12 > UBA1067 > UBA1067. The sequence goes on along the minus strand of CAMAHK010000133.1, from coordinate 1,348 downwards.
CGCGCGACAGCAGATCAACCCCAACAGGGAAGCGACCTCTAGGTCGATTGAAAAGAACCTCCCGCCACCGCAACAATCTACCCTACGGCATCTCAACCACAACCCTGAAGAACCTGTAATCCCCCTTCGTCTCCTCCGTCACGACTTCCCACACCGTACCGCGGTGCGTCTCGCCCGCGGCGTCTCCAAGCCCCCTCGCCCCCAGCACCCGATACACGCGCTCCGCCCCAAGATCCGGCGACCACGTCACCTTCGGCACGCCGTCGACCATCTCAATCGACGCAACAAACCTCGCATCCGCCGCCGTCGGCTCCAGTCTGTCCGAAAAAACACCCCTGCTAATGTATATATATACTTGAGCAGGGTCATGAACCCAATAAACAACAAGAACAACAGATTGAAGTGATATTATGCAAGATATATTATTCCTTGTTCAAACCCTCAGTGCTGTCAAAAAAAACGCATCCTCAGTCTCATAAATGCGAGATCTAAGGTCTGACCTATAATCTAATATTTATGAGACTGAGAGCGTTTAGAGCCAATGGAACTTCCTCCCCCGAAAGACAGCGCGTCAAACGGGTATCTCACCTCAGACCTACGGCATTTCAACGGCGACCTTGAAGAAGTTGTAATCCCCCTTAGACTCCTCCGTCAGCACCTCCCAGCATGGAGGGGCGACGCCCTCGTCGCCCCACAGAAGAGAGCGACATCCATAAACCAAATACACGCGCTCCGCCCCCAAATCCGGCGACCACGTCACCGTCGGCACACCACCGACCATCTCAATCGTCGCCTCAAACTTCGCCTCCGCCGCCGTCGGCTCAAGTCCGATCACATAGCACTCCCAGACAACACAATACTTATTTACGGGATAATTGGATTGCTGATGATTTGTTGTAGCATCATTCCTTGCGCAAAGGCCTCGAGCTGTTTTTTTCTCTCTATCTCTTGTTTTTCTTGCATATCCCGCCAGATAGGATCATCATCAAGTTTACCTTCCGATCCACCACCCCCCGACGAAGAAGCCGATGATAAGGCCTCGCTTAATTCCCTAGCCCCTTGATCAACCATTTCGGCAAAACCGACAAAGGCACTTTTCAATGCAGACTTAATTGGATGTTTTGCCGACTCACATCGACTAATCCCTTCCGCACAATTCGCAACACCTTGTGCGGAAGCTTCTTGATACCAATGTATCGCCAAATCATAATTTCGCGACACCCCCCATCCATTTTCATAGCATCTAGCTAGTGTCTGCCCATTAAATCATAGATTGTCAAAAACCCGCCAGTTAGCTTGATATTTTCCGCTAAATATGCTATACTATGTGCAAACAAAATTGATGGGG
>CAMAHK010000132.1 GCA_945834475.1 uncultured Verrucomicrobiota bacterium | reverse complement strand
ACGTGTCGCCGCAATCGTCAGGAAGTGAAGTGCGGTGAATTACTCAGATGCGCCCCAACACCGCTATCGCGGTCTTGACCGTAAAATGATGGTGGAGGTGAGGGGAGTCGAACCCCTGTCCGAAATGGCATCACCCAAGTTTCTACGCGTTTAGTTTGCCTTTAGTCTCGGAACTGACAAGCGGACAAACGCGCTAAGTCAGATCCATCCCCTTGATTCGGCACCCTGCAGCGGGCAAGTGGAACCTCCTGTAGCGTGGCCCGATAGATGATGCCTTGCTGGATATCGGACGTCTCCAGGTCGACATTGCGGCCGTTAATTAGGCGGCAAGAGCGTAATCGTTGTTCGCAATTACAGTTTGTTCCCGTTTTTTAACCCGAAGTTCCAAACGGCCGGGTAGCCGCTATCGCTGCATAAAGGCCGCATAACCCAACGATATTTTTCAATAAGTGTCCGTTTTGACGGTCTTGTTCGTTCCGAATGTTCCCATGTAATATGTTCATACACCATTGACATAATACGCGGATATGTGCTATAATATTCCCATGTACATCGAGAAGGTGCCGAACAGGAACTCCAAGCCCGCCATCCTGCTGCGGGAGGGCCGCCGCGTGAACGGCAAGGTCGTCAAGCGGACCATTGCAAATCTCTCGTCCCTGCCTGCGGAGACGATCGAGGTCCTTCGCCAGTCGCTCAAGGGAGCGAACCTCTGCGACGCGACGAAGACGGTCGCCCTGAAGTCAACCGTCCCGTGCGGCCACGTGAAGGCCATACGTAAGGCGATGGAGCGCCTCGGCATGTCCGAACTCGTCTCGGCGAAGCCCTGCAAGGAGCGCGACATCGTTCTCGCGCTGATCGCCCAGCGCCTGATCGAGCCGCGCTCAAAGCTCTCCCTTGCGCTCAGATTCAGGCTCACGACGGTGGCGTCGGACTTCAATCTCCCGGCGGATGTCGACGAGAACGACGTCTACGCGGCGATGGACTGGCTCGTCGGACGGCAGCCGTTCATCGAGAAGAAGCTCGCCACGAGACATCTCGACAACGGTTCGATGGCGTTCTACGACCTCTCGTGCAGCTCCTACTACGGTTCGTGCTGCGAGCTTGCCAAGCGCGGCTACAACCGCGACGGGCTGAAGCTCCCGGCGGTCGAATACGGACTTCTCACCGACCGCGAGGGCCGCCCGATCTCGGTGCAGGTCTATCCCGGCAACACGGGCGACCCGAAGACTGTCCCGGACCAGGCCGCGAAACTCAAGAAAGACTTCGGGCTGAGGCGCGTCGTCCTCGTCGGCGATCGCGGCATGCTCACCGGAACTCAGATCGACGACTTGCGCGGGGACGACTCGTTCGGCTGGATCTCGTGCTTGCGCTCGGACGACATTCGGAAACTGCTTGAAGACCGCGATCCGTCCGACGCGCCCCTTTTCACGAAGGGCTATCTTGCGGAGATCTCCCACCCCGACTTCCCGGGCGAGCGGCTCGTCGCTTGCTTCAACCCTTTCCTCAAGGAGGACCGGACGAGGACGCGCAACGAGCTTCTGGCGGCGACCGAGGCGCAGCTCGCCAAGCTCCAGAAGTCGGCGGCAAGGCGCAAGGCGAAGCCGATGTCAGACGGGGAACTCGGCGAGAAGATCGGGCGGCGCATCGAACGGCACAAGATGGCCAAACACTTCGTCATCGACATCAAGAACGGAAACTTCACCTACGCCCGCAACGAGGAGTCCATCGCCCGCGAACGGGCGCTCGACGGCATTTACGTCATCCGCACAAGCGAACCGGCGGACAGATTGTCGGCGGCCGACGCGGTGCGAGCCTACAAGTCCCTCGGCAACGTCGAGAAGTCGTTCCGCACCTTCAAGGGCGTAGACATCCTCGTCAGGCCCATCTACCACCGGGCGACCGAACGCGTAAAGGCGCACATCTTCCTCTGCATGCTGACCTACTATGTCGCGTGGCACATGCGCAGGGCGCTCTCGTCCCTCATGTACGTCGAGGACGACCTTCCGGCTGCACGGGCGAACCGCGACCCCGTGGCGAAGGCAATGCCGACGGCGGAGTCGAAGCGCAAGAAGAGGACGGGGCTGTCGAAGGATGGCTTTCCGCTTCACGACTGGCGCGGGATCATTGCCGTGCTCGGGACGATCGCGCGGGCGACCATCACGGTCGGCGGCGTCCCGATTGTCATGGACACGGATCCGAGCGACCACCAGCGGAGGATCTTCGACCTGCTCTCGGCAAAGGCATCCTGCTGGGACAGGCGGCGTTCCCAGTGAACGGAGCGGACTTTTCGACCCCTCAGAAGCGGAAACCCGCATAAAACAAGGGCGAAACCGCTACGCGGAGCACTGACTACCCTTGGAACTTCGGTTTAACGAGGCCAACGAGAATCCTCGACGCGCGACCTGACTTCAACACATCCCGTCGAAACCGGATCACCCCCATTCGGGTTGGTATGCGGATATTATACCACATCGAGGCACCGCGAGACAACCCTCCCGAGCGGATCGCCTTCGCCCTCGAGAAACGCCATCGCAGCGTCTAGACGTCTCCTCCCGAGTTTGCCAGTTGAGTAGTCGGTGAGCCTTGCTTTTATGCTGACTAATCCGTCCGTTTGTTTGAACGGGCGGATTTTCTT
>CAMAHK010000131.1 GCA_945834475.1 uncultured Verrucomicrobiota bacterium | reverse complement strand
CGTGGGATCCCCGCGCCAAGACTCTTCTGCTGTGAGTGTTCTGAAAACGCGAAAAAAACCATGTGTCCGGGATTTTATCGGCTACGGCAGACGGTTCCATCCCGAATACCGTTCCACCGAAGATGTCATGAGGGAACTTCGTGAGGGAGAAGATGAATGACTTGGGTCGTTGACACATGCGTCTTGATTGACATCTTGCGTGGCGACAAGGTGTTCTCTGAAAAATCGTCAGACGCATTGCAGGCAAAGATGGATGATGTCTTGACGATCGCGCCATTGACATATGTGGAATTGGCGCCGGAGTTCAACGGAGATGTTGTGGCGCAAGATGCGTTCCTTGACAGCATTTGGGGCTGTTCTACAAAATCGGGCACGGACATGACGGACCTTCGTGTTGGATTGCCGCTTGATGTAGCGTAGCTCGCTGAAAACGGGTTGCAAACATGCGAACATACGAACGATGGCGGAAGGATTTGGAGGGTCCTCCGCCATGTTCATATGTTCACATGTTCACAACCCTGCCGCCGAACGGTTCAAGGGTATGCGCAGCGAACAGGCCGCGTGACCGCACCCCGTTCACAACACCTTTCAAGCTAACAACCCTGCCTTCAGCAGTCCTTGTCGCGAGACTTCAGGTTCGGCAGGTCGAAGACCTTGAGCCGGAAGTACTTGAAGTCGCGGTAGCCGTAGGCCTGTTTGATCAGCCAGCGGATCTTGTTGTTGAAGCCTTCTACTGAGGCGTTCGACGCGCCGCGGAATTCCCAGAATCCGAGAATGCCCGCGAGATGACCCTCGATCGTCGAGGCCATGGCGACAAGGTCGTCAACTTCCGTCGCACGGGCCTCCGCGATCCAGTCCGCGAAGAGCCCCGCCGCGTCGAGCTTCGTCTTCGCGTTGGCGTAGATCGAACGCAGCTTCTCCTTGAGAACGTAGGCCGCGCCGATGTCCGTGTACTTCGCGAGCATCCTGTCCAGCCGCGCCTTGGCCCTGGAGTTTCCCGCGATGTCCTCGGCGTTCATCAGCAGCAGCCTCATGTTTCCCTTGAGATACTTCTTCGCCCTCTCCTGACGCTCCTTCGCGCTGAGCATTATCCGCCTGATCGTCTCCCTGTCCTGGTCGGACGTTGCGAGTTCCGCGAGTCGTTTGCGCGTGTCGGAGTTGACCCGAGCCATGGCCATCCTGCGGATGTTGTTGATGTGCTCGTTCATCTTCATGACGACGTGGAAGTGGTCGAACACGATCAGCGTGTCCTTGCGCAGGTTGTGCCCGACCCAGGCGTAGTAGGCATTCGACATGTCCATGCAAACGCACCTGATCCTGTCGATCACCTTCTGCTTCCTGAGCCTGTAGGCAAACTCCTTCAGCGCGGCCTCGCCCTTGCCCCGCGACACGTTCAGGACGCGCCCGGAGTCGAGGTCCCGCACGACTGTGATGTACTTGCGGCTCTTCCGCTCGTTGCCGAAGACGTACAGCTCGTCGATCCCGATCCGCGTCACTCCCTTGAGGTCGACGGTCTTGTACTCCGCCTCAAGGACGCGCTTCTCGGCGTCCTTGACCGTCCGCCAGTCGATGCCGAGCTTCTCCGCGACGGCCGAGATCGATGCGTTCGCCCGCTCCGAGACGATGAGCCACTCGAACGCCCTTGAGACGCGGGCCCTGGGGCTCATCACGAACGGAAGCTTCTCCTTGAAGCGTCTGCCGCACTTCGGGCAGCGCATGCGGCGCACGGGCACCTCGACGTAGCAGCGCATCCGCCCGACGTCGTGGACGCGGATCCGGCGCACGTCACCTTTGCGCGGAACGATGCCGGTCTCGCGGCATCCCTTGCATTTCAGTCCCTCGTCCCGTGACCGCTTGGACTCGATGACGAGGATGAGCGTCAAGTCGCTCATGCCGGTTTTGCGCTTCCTGTTGCGGGACGGTTCCTTGTCGCACGAAGCGTACGCGGTCGTTTCCTTCAGGATGATTCCAAGCAAGGCCAGCGCGACGCAGGGCGGCTTGTCCAGCAGGAATCGGAGGTCTTCGACCTCCAGAACACCGCAACGGGCGAGGACGTGGGCATTGCGGATCTCGCGGGAACGCCCATGTCTTTCGACTCGCTGGGCGGCCACTTGATACCCGCTGATGCCTGTGATATGATACAACCATGGTTTATGCATTTTCTTCTCCTATGGAACTGGCCAGTTCCCATAGGTAATAATAGCACAAACCGAAGGAGGATCTGGCGTTAAGCTGCGCTTAACCGGCAGATCCTCCTTGTTTCATCTCGACGCTCGTGCCCGATTATGCAGAAGAGGCGAACATCTTTAACGAAGCGAATACGATTCAGGCGATGCTCCTTGATGCTGCGGTCATCAACGGTTGGATGGTTATGGACAAGGAGTTTGTGTCTGACCAGGGTAATCAGGGGCTGCCGCTTCAGGCGAAGACGCTCAAGAAGGCGCTTCTCTTGCTCAACAAGGAGAAGGGACTCACCGAGGCACAAGCGGATGAGATCGTTCGCCAGATTCAGGGCGTGTACTTGGGGCTCGTCAATCCGGCTGATCTTGTCGAGACGAACAAGCGTCTTCGCGAGCGAATCTTCACCTTCAATTCGTTTCCCTGCGGACCGGAGAATCTGCCGACGGCGATTGACTTCTTCGACTTCGATAGTCCGAAGAACAATGTCTGCGCGGCTGTCCGCGAATGGACTTATCAGGCACGGGGACAAGTCAATGCCGGAGCGAAGCGGTTTGATCTCGCGTTCTTCATCAACGGTTTCCCGATGGTCTTCTGCGAG
>CAMAHK010000130.1 GCA_945834475.1 uncultured Verrucomicrobiota bacterium | reverse complement strand
GTTGGCCTTGGGTATGATTCTTCGCGCTGCGCGCTCGAATAGCGCCGGCTTTTTTGTTTATCGGCTTTAACGGTGGCATGAAGTTCTGATATAATATTTCATAAATGAAGACACTTCTTGTTGGTTATACCGCTTCTGACCTTTTTGAGCGCGGCAAACGCGACGTGACCGTCAAATGGCTCACGGAGGACGTGACGTGCCATACCCTCGACATCTATCATCGGCACGCGATTGAGAAGATGCACCATGCGAAGGCAATTTGTTCGCCGCACCTTCCTGAAGGCCCTTGGGACGTCATCAAGTTCAGGACGGGGCCGAAGCTGATGAGCGGCGAACTCGCGCTCTCGCTTCTGCAGGAGATCGCGCAGTTGTTGGGCGGCGATTTGAAGGCGCCGCGCTTCCAGCTTGACTACGTCGGCAAGGAGCGTGATCGTAACGACTTTCTTGACAAGATCAAGGACGATCCGACGCGGGTCCGCGACTTTGCCGCGACGTGGCAGGCATCTGTTCCCGGTGGGCCGAAGCTGACGTTCACAAGCTATCCGGGCTGTTTCTGCCATAGAAGACAGGACGACGGCGGGCTCGCGCTCGCCGAGGTGGTGAGTATGGAACTGGCTGTTACCGCGCCTGTTCGTGAGGACACGGACGGTACGGTGCGACTTCTGGATATGGGGTGTGGGTGCGGTCTCGTTGGGCTACTTATCGCCTCCCGTCTCCAGACCTGTTCCTCAACCTATAACCTCAACCTGACCCTCGTCGACTCGCACACGCGGGCGGTCGAGGCGGCGGTGAAGAACGCGGCGGACCAGGGGGTTGACGCGGAAGTCATTCTTTCGGACAACGGAACGCCGGCGCGGATGGACGGCACCTTTGATGTCTTTGTCGGGAATCCACCGTACTACTCCGACTACCGTATTGCCGACGTCTTCCTGGAAACGGCGAAGCGCGCACTGAAACCGGGTGGCGTCTGCTACACGGTCTGCAAGAACGCGGCGGGCTTGGAGCCTGTGCAGAAGCGCTACTTTCCCGAGGTGGAGATCATCAAGCGCCGCGGCTATGCGGTGCTGAAGTCGGTCAAACGTGACGGATGCGACTGAGTGTGCGATCCCGTTTATGATCTACTGTATGGTCAGAAAAGGAATAAAGAGCATGAAAAAAGCATTGATTACAGGCGTAACGGGACAGGACGGTAGTTATCTCGCGGAACTTTTGCTTGCCAAGGGGTATGATGTGCATGGTGTGATTCGCCGCTCGTCCGTGGACTACCGCGAGCGCATCGCGCATCTTGAGGGAACGCCCAACTTCCATCTTCACTACGGCGACCTTTCGGACTCTTCTTCCATCCTTCAGGTTGTCGCGGCGGTGCGTCCGGACGAAATCTACAATCTCGCGGCGCAAAGCCACGTCCAGGTCTCGTTTGACGCGCCCGAGTTCACCGCCGACGTCGATGCGACGGGCGTTCTGCGCGTTCTGGAGGCCGTCCGGCTCCTGGGCCTTGCCGATACGTGCCGCATCTACCAGGCGTCGACTTCGGAACTCTACGGCAAGGTCGAAGAGGTGCCGCAGAACGAGAAGACGCCGTTTCATCCGTATTCGCCCTATGCGGTCGCGAAGCAGTACGGCTTCTGGATCGTGAAAGAGTACCGCGAGGCGTACAACATGTTCTGCTGCTCGGGTATTCTCTTCAACCACGAGTCCGAGCGTCGCGGCGAGACGTTTGTGACGCGCAAGATCACGTTGGCCGCCGCGCGCATTGCACAGGGGAAGCAGGAGAAGCTCCTTTTGGGCAATCTTGACTCGCTGCGGGACTGGGGATACGCCAAGGACTACGTGGAATGCATGTGGCTGATCCTCCAGAACAAGGTCCCCGAGGACTTCGTCATCGCGACGGGCGTCCAGCACTCTGTCCGCGAATTCGCCCAGCTGGCTTTTCGCCATGCCGGCATCGAGGTCGAGTTCCGGGGCAAGGGCATCGACGAGAAGGGCTATGACGCGAAGACCGGCAAGGTCGTGATCGAGGTCTCGCCCGACTTCTACCGTCCGACGGACGTCGTCAACCTCTGGGGCGATCCGACGAAAGCGAAGACGCAGCTCGGGTGGAATCCATCCAAGACCTCCTTCGAGGAACTCGTTGCGATCATGGTGCGGCACGACATGGAAAAGGTTGCCGTCGAGCGCGCGGGCGAGCACGTGCGGATGAACCTGGCTGAATATCTTGAGAAGGGACTGGTGAAGTGATGAAGAAGACGGACAAGATCTTCGTGGCCGGTCATCGTGGTATGGTCGGCTCGGCTGTCGTTCGTGCTCTGGTGCGCGAGGGCTATGCGAATGTCGTCACACGCACGCATGCGGAGCTTGATCTCCTGGATCCGTGCGCCGTGCGGGCGTTCTACGAGACGGAGCGCCCGGATGTCGCGGTCATCGCGGCGGCCCGCGTGGGTGGAATCGGCGCGAACAGCGCGGCGAACGCGCTGTTTCTCTACGAGAACGAGATGATTGCGCTTAACACGGTTTGGGCGGCGGCCGAGGCCGGCGTGAAGCGTCTGCTCTTTCTCGGGTCGACGTGCATCTATCCGCGCCTGGCACCGCAGCCGATCCCCGAAGAGGCGCTCCTGACAGGCGAGCTTGAGAAGACGAACGAGGGTTATGCGCTTGCGAAGATTTCGGGACTCAAGCTTTGCGAGTTCCTGCGGCGCGACCGCGGCCTTTGCTATCACTCGCTCATGCCGACTAATCTCTACGGCCCGGGCGACAATTACGACCTTGTGGGCGGACATGTCCTGCCGACGATGGTTCGCAAGTTCGAGGAGGCGCGCGTGCGAGGGGACGCGACCGTGCCGCTCTGGGGCACGGGAAGCCCGCTTCGCGAGTTCTTGCACGTGGACGACCTGGCGGCCGCCTGCCTGTTCGTCCTCAACCTCGATAATCCGCCGGACCTTCTCAATGTCGGCAGCGGCGAGGAGGTTTCGATCCGCGACCTGGCCGAGCAGGTGCGTGCGGCCACAGGGTGTCCGGCGACGATTGACTGGGATGTGACAAAACCCGACGGCACGCCGCGCAAGCTCTGCGACACGTCTCGCATCCGCGCCCTCGGTTGGAAGCCCGCGATTTCTCTGGCGGAAGGTCTGGCGAGAACGGTTTCTGACTATCGGACCGAATGCGCGGAGCATCGCGTCCGAATGGGGCATCGGTGATTTATGCTATAATAGCGTCATGTTGATGTTTAAGAACAAGTTTCACCTTTGCGAGC
>CAMAHK010000129.1 GCA_945834475.1 uncultured Verrucomicrobiota bacterium | reverse complement strand
GGATTAGTCAGCATAAAAGCAAGGCGCACCGACTACTCAACTGGCAAACTCGGGAGGTTTCCGATTTCGCGGCCAAGTACGTCTTCGGTACGGACACTTTGCGTATCTCGGAAGAAGTCAAGATGCCGCAGACCGTGATTCTGCGTTAGGTACGATTTTGCTATAATACGAAAACTGAAGCGGTTGCTTCTGACAATCAATCAAGTGAAAAACATGAACAACAACATTTGCGTTTCTTTTGGAGCCCTGTTGGCCTTGGCCTCTTTCGCGGGCTGCATCCAGCTCAAGACCGAGAGCGAAATCAAGCCGATCCACATTACGATGGATGTGAACCTCAAGGTCGACAAGGCGATCGACAAGGCGTTTGCGGACGAGGACATGGCGAAGCCGAAGGGCGATTTCACGGTCGTCAAGGGTCTCATCGACCGCAAGGTCGCGGGTGTTACGAATAAGGCGCTTCTCGAGGCTCGGGCCGGCGCGACGGATGACGACCGCATCTCCATCGCTGAGGCGAACGCGAATGGACTTCGCCGCATGAGCGAAGTCGCGAAGTCGAGCGGCGTTTCGTTGGACGCCGTCCAGAAGCGCCGCGTCGCCAAGATTCGCGAGAATCTGCCCGCCGGCTCTTGGTATCAGACCGACACTGGCTCATGGGCTCAGAAATAATCGACGGCTGAACGAGCGGATTGATGAAACAGGTGCGGCAGCAGAGCATGGGCGAGGAACTCGCCAACTCAATCACCCATATCGTGGGCTCGCATCTCGGTGCGGCGATGCTGGCGCTGCTCGTGTGGCAGGGCGCGACAAGTGGCGTCGATGTCGCGTGGAAGGTGACGAGCGGCGCGATTTTCGGGGCGTCGATGATTCTTCTCTATGTCGTGAGCTCGGCTTATCATGCAGTGACGAACGTACGGGCGAAACAGGTGTTGCATGTGATGGACCATATGGCGATCTTCTTTCTGATCGCGGGGAGCTATACGCCGTTTTGTCTCGTCTCGCTGCGGCCGACGAATCCGGGACTCGCGTGGACGATTTTCGGTGTCGAGTGGGGCGCAACGCTGCTCGGAATTCTCTTCAAACTCAAGACAACGGGACGCTTTAGGTGCATCTCCACGGCCGCCTACGTCGTGATGGGCTGGGCGGCGCTTGTCGCGATTGTGCCGCTTGTCCGCGCCCTGCAGGGCATCGGCACGATGTGGCTTTCGGTCGGCGGCGGACTCTACACGATCGGCTGCGGCTTCTATCTCTGGAAGTCTCTTCCTTATGCCCACATGGTCTGGCATCTTTTCGTCCTTGCCGGCACGATCTGCCATTTCTTCTGCCTCCTCTGGCACGTGATGTAATTTAAGACGACATGACCTGATCCACAAGGCCGTCGGGTGGTTGCACCGAGAGGTCGGCAAGCGAAACACGAATGTGCTCGAGGCCTATCTGAAGCCACGTTATCATCAGATGCCGAGGACAATGTTGCGCTACGCAATTGAGCGCCTGCCCGAAGCGCGTCGGCAGGAATATCTGAGTGGTCGGATTTGAAGACTCCCCCTACACGGCGGACAAATAAAGGGTCTCGGTTTTTGAATCCAGGTTCGATCTGTCGGTGTAAGTTTGATCTTTTGAACCCTGATATTGTATATATATACTTGAGTAGGGTCGTCCGATATGATATGATACAGTTCAAAGGAAAATTTTATGGGAAAGCGAAAGTTAAGTCCGACGTTGTGGCGTACGTGTCGTGTCCTTATGAATGAGGTGCGTCTAAGGCTTCTTTGGGCGGTCGTGCGGTATGCTGATCAGCTGAACGTGACGGGGATTTCTCGTGAGTTGGGGATGCCGCAACCGATTGCAACGATGGGTTTGCGTGCCCTACAGGCACGGGGTCTCATCGGCGTTCGACGTGAGAGGTATAGTGTCTACTATAATCTTAAGACGGATCGTAGTCTTCCTGAGGCGACGCGGCTGCGTGAAGCCTTTCGTCGTTACTTCGAATCGACGGAGTTGACGGACGATTGGACGGCTCAGATGATGGTGATGTTGAAAGCCTTTACGCATTTCAATCGGTTGGCAATGCTGCGCAGACTGGCGGTCGGAGAAGCGACGAAGGCCGATTTGGAGAAGGCGTCAGGCGTGGTCGTCAAAACGGTCGAGCATCATCTTCGTTGTCTTTCGAGGGCTGGATTGATCGAGGTGCAAGAGACATCGGGCGGGGTCAGCATCTATCGCCTCGCAAAACCATCGCATTTGGTTGCGCAGGAACTTCTTCGTCAGACGCTAGAAGGCGACGAGAGCTATTTCAATGCCACTACGGGATCTGAAAAGGATCTTCGTCTGGTTCATGACAATAACGGAAATCGTGGGTTTATCAAACTTGATACGCGTCCAATATACGATTAACGCACGTCATGACCCTACTCAAGTATATATATATAATATCAGGGTTCAGCGGGGCGTTGAAAATAAGAAGAATGTGATTTTATGGGGCTGGGAGTTGAGAAGACGGAACACGCGAAGTTGTCGAAGGAGGATCTTGTTCGACCCGACATTACTGATACAACTTGCGCCTGCAAGTGGCGGTTTGAGTTGTGTGGAGGCACGGAATCGCGAGGAAGATCGCGGCATTCGCCTTCTGGTGTCTTTCGTTTTCGACACTCGCCGTCGAGGTGTCGAAAGATGAGGCGACGCTGGCCGTGGGCAATTGGCTCGCGACGGATGCGGCTCTCGGATGTTCACTTGGGCGTACGGTTAGCGCTTCGCGCACCGACGTGACGCCGGGTGGCGCGCGGTTTCATGTCCTGCAGCTTGATGGCGGCGGATTTGTCGTGACTTCCGCTGACACAACGCTGGAACCTGTGGTCGCGTTCTCATCCGTTGGAGACTTTTCTGAAGATGATCGAGGCCCGCTTTGGGCGCTTCTCTGTTCCGACCTGGATGCCGCCGCGCCAAAGGCGGCCTCGCGCGTCCGTTTTGCCGCAGCACCTTCGGTGGCCGAGGAGAAGTGGGCGCGGGTGGATATTCGTTTACGGCTGTCAGCACGCTCGTCTACAACATCTTTCCCGCGCGAGAGGGCAGCCACACGATTGTGAGCGGGCGCGTTCTCGACGCGAAGGGACGTCCGGTCGCCGGCGCGAAGGTGAAGTCCGTCGACTTCTGGAAAAAGGAACTTGAGACGACAACGGACGCGAAGGGGATTTACGCGCTTGTCGTGCCGTCGGCCTGGTATTATCAGTCGCTCCCGTATGATCGAGCCCCACGGCGATCTCAGATAGGTGAACGAACCGCAATGTAGGTCTGATTTTCCGCC
>CAMAHK010000128.1 GCA_945834475.1 uncultured Verrucomicrobiota bacterium | reverse complement strand
CGCACCCGTCGCCGCAAAGACCGGGAGCGGCGGCGCGGAAAGCATCGAGCGCTCCGAAAGTGCCGTCTCTCCGGCGCACGGCAGTCCGTGCGGCATCCTGCGGTTGAGCAGGGTCTTCCTCACCGGCGACTGGAGAAGACTCTTCGCCAGCCGCCACAGTTCCGCGCCCCGCGCCTTGAACTTCAGCGACTTCGGCCGTCCGCCAACCACCTCCGCAAGATCGTGATCGGCAAGGTCTGCGGCAGCATTGGTGATCATCGTCGAGGAATACCCGAACCGCGCCGCGAGGTCGCAGAACGGGACGCCTCCGACGTCGCCCTTCACGATCTCGCGGAGGACGGCCACCTGCGCCGCATTGCCAAGCATGTCCTTCCGTTCGCGCACCCTCGGCATCCACTCCTTCACGTCGATGAACGGCGGGATGAACATCTGGTTCTTGGGGACGACGAATCCGACCGACGTCCGCAGAAACGCATTGCGGCGGCTCCCGGTGATCGACCCGAACACGAACACAACGGGGCATCCCGTCCTTTCGGAGAGCTTCGCCGCATGGTTCAGGTAGTCGCTCGGCGAAAGCGAATCGTTCCTGACGAACGCAAACACGACTTCCCGCCCGTAGAGCTTCGCAACATACAACTGGAACCGCTTCAGATAAAGCGGCCCATGAAGCTCGTAGGGAGCAAGCCGCACCTCCTTGCCGGTCAGTTCGCCGAGATATTCCTCTGTTTCAGCTTTCACCTATTTCAACCCCTCAGCGTATTGTAAACTTATTTAGTTGAAAATACAAGTGGGTGTTGAAAAAGAATCCTACTGGAACGTCTGCGTCCCGCCGCCCTTCATTCTCGCCGCAGAAAGAGCTGCGTCCTCGTCCACGGCCTCGAAGACGATGTACGGAATCTCGATCTCCGTGACCTCGCCCTTCGCGTTCACCTTCTGGTCGCGTTCGGTGTACGCCTCCTCGACTCTCGTTGCCATAAGTCCTCCGTGTGAAAAATGCAAAACAAAAGACGCCGCCCGTGAGAGCGACGCCTTATGCGTAAGGTTATATGTTCAGATTATTCGGCTTCGTCAATAGTTCAAGTTTACACTATCTCCACAAGACCCAAATTTGCCGTTTGCCGATAGTGGGCAAAATGCGAAAAAGCGGGTGCCCCCTTGTCAAACGCACAGCGATTTTGGTATCCTGCGTGTCAGGAAGCCCGCCGGATAGACTTCGGTCTATTTTTTCGGCGGGTACTTTTGTCTATGAATCAGACAAATACGATAACACCGTGTCGACCGTCGGCGCAACGATGGCGTTTGCCATAAGGTTGCGGTCTCGTTCGCCCGAAGCGGGTTCCCCGCTTACCGCTGGATCGCCTTGTCGAGGTTAGCACGTGAATTCGGCGCATTCTTCATCGGTCAAAAGTCCTTTCTCCCTTGCCTTTTCCGCCGCATCGGCGATCCTGTCCGCCTCAATCGCCCCCTCGTCACGTGCCGTCTTGAGCGCATCGACGAGCCGCTGGCAGCGGATGCCCTCGCAACCCTCGTACTCCGTCGTCTCGCATGGCGTCCTATCCTTCAGCCGGAAGCCCCTCGGCAGCTGGCGGCGTATGCGTTTCTCCGCACCGACATAGAGAAGCCCGGGATTGGTCGGCGCGAGTCCGAGCATAGCAATGACTGATGCGCCGCGCAGATACGCCGTGTCCCCAGCCATCGCAACGCCGACGGCATAGACGTTGTTGCCGCCCGGAACATGGTGCTTCACCTGATAGACGCCTTGCGAAAGGCGCGTCAGGTCGCCTCGGCGTTCCATCGCGACCATGTTCTGCCGCGAAACGCCAAGTTCTGCCGCCCTTGCGGAGGTTATGATGCCGTAGTTGTCCTCGGCAACAGCCCAGAGCTTGTCATAGGCCTTCATGTCAAAAGTAGTTAGTTTCTTTTACAAATCGTCCAACGGCACATACTTTAGCACAAATCCGGAGCTGATTTCAATCCGGATTTGCCAATTTGTAAAAATCCTTTTACATTCTGACATCGCCGACTGCCTCATTGGAATGTCCTACTTTTGTCAAACGCAAGGCGTATCAAGCCAAGATTAGGACGATTTTGTCCTAATTTTGACCAACTCACCTCCCCTTATTGGAACGTGCCTCCTCCGCCATCAAAGTCCTTCAAGAGCTCTGCGGTCTTCTTGGTGTGCTTCTCGATCTCCTGCGTCGCCATGTACATGCGCTGCTCCATCATGTTGCCACGGAGCGCGGATGCGGCGCGGGCGTAGAACGCGCCCTGCGGCTTCACCGACCCGGCGCGTTTCTGCGTCTCGTCCTGTGCGCTTCGCAGCTTCGCGGCGTACTTGTCGACGAGGCCCTCGGAATACGAGTAGGCGTCCTTCGCCTTCCCGATCTTCTCCTTCTCCTCATCCGTCACCTTGCCGTCGGCGGATGCGTCGGCGAGCGCCTTGGCGAATTCCGCCTTGGCCTGGTCGGCCGCAACCCTCGCCTGGTTGACGAGGTTCTGAAGGAGCTTCATGCCCGCCACCGGATCGGCCTTCAAGGTCTTGTCGACCATGCGGTCGGTCTCGCCCTCCTTGCGGTTCCGAGCGATGTCCTCGGCCGTCTGGTCGAATTCGCCCTGCAGGTCGGAGATCTCCTTGTCGAACTTCTTCTTCGCCCGCTCGTTGGCGGCGGCGATGCGCCTTTCGGCGACAGCGTCAGCCTCAGCGAGACGGCCTTCCAAGTCCGCGATCTTCTCCAGGTCCTTCTGCTTCTTCGACTTCTCGAAGGAGAGAACGGCCTGAATGAGCTGCTTGTACTCGTCCCGGAGTTCTCGGATGTCGGAGATCTCGTTTTCGAGTTCCGTCCGCTGTTCCCGTGTGAGCTTCTTCTCGATGTCGGCGAGTTTCTTCGCAGCCCGTTCAGCATCCTCGCGAGACGCGCCCTTCTCCTGCCGACCCTTCTCGACGTTGGCCTCCAGCTGCTCCTTTTCGGTCTTGCCGCCGGTGAGAGACCCCTCCTCGTTGCCGAGGATCGCGTCCCTCCGCTTGCGGGCATCCTTGAGCTTCGACATCGCCTCGTCGATCTTCTTCTCGTTCTCGGTGATGTCGTTCGCCGCCTTGTCCATGCGGAAGGTGATCGTGTTCCAGGCATTCACCCAGAATCCGCAGAGAGACTTGTTCTCCTCGCCGAGTTCCCGGATGTTCTTCTGAAGCTCCGCCATCTCCGCCTCGACCTGCTGCAAGGCCTGTGCCTTCATCGCGGCGTTGAACCGCTCCTGCGCGTCGGTCGCCATCGAGATTGAGCCGGTCGCCTTGTCGATGGTGATGCCCAAGGCCCCGTACCGGCTCTTCAGTTGGTTCGAGAGCTTCTCCGCCTCCTGCATCTCGGCGTTGTTGAGCTTCTCCTTGTCGGCGAGCTGCTGGAGCCGCTCCATGCGGAGCTG
>CAMAHK010000127.1 GCA_945834475.1 uncultured Verrucomicrobiota bacterium | reverse complement strand
AGACATGGTATTCGACCTCGTCATGGGAAAGGAGGTCTAAAGTAAATCACCATGAAGTTCTCACGCACCCTGCTCTCAGATCGCATCAGTAACCGAGATTCTCGTCGACGAGAATCACCTTCGTCGGCATTCCGCGCGGGGAGCGGTCGAAGATGGCCGTGACGCGACAGATGCGGTCCTCGCTGTCGCAGTCGGCGCAGACGCCGAGCGTCGCGCACGGCGTCCGCTTGTTGAGGCGCTTGCAGTTCGGCGGAGAGGCAAACTTCTTCGCGCGGGCGATCGCCTCAAGAACGCCGCCTGCGACGAGCTTGTTCTTGCCGACGACATAGACCGTCCGCTTCGGCCCGCAAATCGATGCCGCGACGCGGTTGCCGCGTCCGTCGATGTTGACGATGATGCCGTCTTCCGTGAGGGCGTTCGCCGACAGGAGGAAAAGGTCCATCTTCATCTCGTGGTCGCAGATCTTCTTGCCCGAGTTCATCAGCGCATCCTTCGCGCCAATCTCCTTCAGCGTCTCCGATCCGCCCCAGCCGACGGACGCAGCCGTCTCGGCCTCCGCCAAGACGAGGGCTTTCGCCTCTTCCTTCGTCGCCACCGCCACGGCCTCATATCCGCGGCGCTTCAATGCCTTGATCGTCTTCTCAAACATCGGTCAAGCTCCTTTCTTGTCAACGCCGCGGGCGAGACGCACCGCGGTACGGGTTTACAGATTCGCGAACGGATTGCAGCTGAAGCTGCCCGAACTGCCCGCCTTCGGCCCGAAGACCATCGGCCGGGACTTCCCAGAGTACCGCGGTGCGTCCCCGCCCGAACAGCCGAGCGAAGCGACGCAACCGCAGGCCGCGCCTCCCAGCCGACCGCCCGAGCCCATCCCCGCCCCGCCGACGGTCGGCTTCGACTTCGCCGAGAGCGAGATGCGGCCGCGCGCGAGGTCGACGCCGATCACCGTGACGTTCAGGCGGTCGCCCGCCTTGACGACCGAACTCGCGTCCGAGACGTAGTTGTCGGAGAGCTCCGAGAGATGGATGAGACCGTCCTGATGGACGCCGATGTCGACGAACGCGCCGAAGGCCGTCACGTTCGTGACGACGCCCTCGAGCTTCATCCCTTCCTTGACATCCTCGATCTTCGTGACGTCGTCACGGAACTTCGGCGGCTCGAACGTCTTGCGCGGATCGCGTCCGGGCTTCACGAGTTCGGCGACGATGTCCTTGAGCGTCGGCTCGCCGATCCCGGGCGAGACGTACTTCTTGATGTCAATCTTCTTCGCGGCGAGCGAATTGCCGACGAGCTCGCTGACGGAGGTGCCGAGGTCCTTCGCCATCAGCTCGACGAGCGCATAGCGCTCCGGATGCACCGCCGAGGAGTCGAGCGGATTCTTCGCGCCGCGGATGCGCAGGAAGCCCGCGCACTGCTCGAACGCCTTCTCACCGAGCCCCTTCACCTTCTTGAGGTCCTCGCGGCTCGTGAACTTGCCGTTCGCGTCGCGCCATTCGACGATCGATTTCGCGAGCGTCGCGGAAAGTCCCGACACGCGCTCCAAGAGCGGCGCGGAGGCGGTGTTGAGCTCGACGCCCACGCCGTTCACGCACGAAACGACGACCTCGTCGAGCTTCGCCGCGAGAAGCGGCTGATGGACGTCGTGCTGGTACTGACCGACACCGATCGCCTTCGGATCGACCTTCACGAGTTCCGCTAAGGGATCCTGCAAGCGGCGGCCGATCGAGATCGCGCCACGCACCGTGAGGTCGAGATCGGGGAATTCCTTGCGTGCGATCTCGCTCGCCGAATAGACGGACGCGCCCGCCTCGGAGACGGAAACGACGATCGGCGTCGGAATCTCGGGGTGCTGCGCCTTGAGGCGCTTCAACGTATCGCGCACGAACTGCTCGGTCTCGCGTCCCGCTGTGCCGTTGCCGACGGCCACCGCCTCGGCGTGGTACTTCGCGACAATCATCGCGATCGCCTTCGCGCTCTCCTCCGGCTTCTGCATCGGGAAGATGACAGTCTTGCCGAGATACTTGCCCGTCGCATCCATCATCGCGACCTTGCAGCCCGTGCGGATGCCCGGGTCGATCGCGAGGACCGCCTTCTCGCCGAGCGGCGAGGCGAGGAGCAGGTGGCGCAGGTTCTCGGCGAACACCTCGACCGCCGCGCGGTCAGCTTCCATCTTCTTCTCGACCGTGACGTCAATCTCACAGCTCGGCGCGAGGAGCCGCTTGTATGCGTCCCGCGCCGCCAACTCGATCTGCGCCGCAGCCTCCGCCCCCAACGGGGACGCGACACTCTTGTCGCGTCGTACGGATTCAATCACCTCCAACATCCGCTCGATGACCGGCTCGGCCTCGAGCTCGAGCTTGACCCACAGCACCTTCTCGGTCTGGCCGCGGCGGATCGCGAGATAGCGGTGCGACGGGATCGTCGTGATCGACTCGCTGAAATCGTAGTACTGTTCGAACTTCGTCGGCTCCGTCGGCTTCGGCGAGACGACCTCGGACTTCACGACCGACTTCGTCGCGAACGCCTGGCGCACCGCCCCGCGCACGTCGGCGATGTCGGCGATGCGCTCCGCGAGGATATCGCGCGCATACTGCAGGTCCTCGTCAGACACCGTACCGCCGATCGTCGCCCCCGACACCGTACCGCGGTGCGTCTCGCCCGCGGCGTCTCCCAGCACCATCGACACGCCATCCCAGCTCCCGTCCCAAATCGCATTCGCCAAGGGCTCATACCCCTTCTCCTTCGCGATCTGGGCGCGCGTGCGGCGCTTCGGCTTGTACGGCTGATAGAGGTCCTCGAGACGGCTCTTCACGAAGCACGTCTCGATCTTCTCGCGCAGCTCGTCCGTGAGCTTGCCTTGCTCGTCGATGGACTTGAGGATCGTCTGCTTGCGCTCTTCAAGCTCCTTGTAATACCCGAGGCGGTCCTGGATTTTGCCGATCTGAACTTCGTCGAGATTTCCGTGCGCCTCCTTGCGATAGCGCGCAATGAACGGAACCGTGCACCCGTCAGCCAAAAGCTTCTCAACCGCCGAAACCTGCAGGGGATTCACCCCCACATCACCCGCTGTTCTTTCAATAATCGTCATGCGGGATATTATACCAAAATCAGCCCGGAAAGCGCCGACAGCCCAAACAAAATCCAGCCAAATTAAAGTAAACCTTCTGCCCGACGATTCTCGTGCCGTCGAAAATTGTTTCTCGTGCCGCCGAGAAAGTCCGCTCGACGGCACGAGCCGGGCACTTCCTCTCCTTATAGCGGCTCAACCCTCTCGATTCGCTTCTTCACCGTCGGCGACAGTAGATACTTCTGCCGCGGCGAATGCGGTGAGATGGTTCTTTTTGCATCCGCATCATCTTTCTGTAGATGCAACAAAATAAGCATACGACTTTGTTTCTGCTATATATCGCACATTGAACCCTACCCAAGTATAAATATACATTAGGAGGGTGGTAGAGATGTCATGATTGGAAAATTGCTGGTTGCGCATAGTCTCTTGCAGAGAGTCGTAGCGTGGAAAAGGTGCTTTAACGGGCTGATTATGGCAAATGCTAGAAAATCAACCTCCTTAACTAGTGTCTGCCCATAAAAGGCTCGATCCGGCGGCAGGTGCGAGGTTTCACGCCGC
>CAMAHK010000126.1 GCA_945834475.1 uncultured Verrucomicrobiota bacterium | reverse complement strand
CAAGGATCTCTCCACATGCACCTCAAGCATGCGTGTCTGCCAATTTCACCACCCGAGCATGGGTTTTGAAACTGATGCGTAGTATATCACATCTGGCCGATGTTGCGCAAGGGGGAATTTAAAAAAATCGTTGAGGTGACTCCCGTCATCAGGCCAGTTCGCTCGCGAGGGCATCGATCTGGGCTTCGCTGGTGGCATTGAGTGCACCCTTCAGCGTCACCGTATTCGCCGCAAACGTGATGTTCTTCGAGTTCTCGAACATCCCCTTCAGGATCCGCGCAGCCTGCGGGGCCCACGCGCCGTTCTCGACGAAGCCGATCGTGCGGTTCTGGTAGTTGCGCTCGGTGAGGTGATGGACGAACGTCTTCATGAACGGGAAGATGCCCCCGTTATATGTCGTCGTCGCAAGGACGATCTTCCCGTAGCGGAACGCGTCCTCAATCGTCTCGAACATCTCGTCCCGCGCCAAATCGGCGACGACCACCTTGGGGCACCCCTTCGCCTTCAGCGCCGCGGCAAGCTTCTCCACCGCAGCCTTCGTGTGTCCGTAGACCGACGTGTACGCGATCAGCACGCCTTCGGACTCGACCGCGTAGCTCGCCCAGGTCGTGTACTGCTGGAGGGCGTGGCCAATCGTCTCGGACGTGTCCAAGACCGGACCGTGCAACGGACAGATCGTCTTGATTTCGAGCCCCGCCGCCTTCTTGAGGAGGTTCATCGTCTGCACGCCGTACTTGCCGACGATGCCGATGTAATAGCGCCGCGCCTCACAGTCCCAACCTTCGGGATCCTCAATGTCGTTCGCGCCGAACTTGCCGAAGCCGTCCGCCGAGAAGAGGACCTTGTCGCAGGTGTCGTAGGTGACGATGACCTCGGGCCAATGGACCATCGATGCGCCGACGAACGCGAAAGTATGCTTGCCCGTCACGAGCGTGTCGCCTTCCTTGACGACGACCTTGCGGTCCGCCCAGTCGGTGCCGAAAAAGCCGACCATCATCGCGAACGCGGGACCGCTCGAGACGATCTTCGCCGTCGGATACGCCGCCATGAACGCCGCGATGCCAGCGGAGTGGTCGGGCTCCATGTGCTGGACAACGAGATAGTCGGGCGCCGTCGCCCCGAGGAGCGACTTGATGTTGCCGAGCCACTCGTCAACGAAATTCTGGTCGACCGTGTCGAACACGGTTACCTTCTCGTCGAGGACGACGTACGAATTGTACGCCATGCCGCGTTCGACGGGGTACTGGCCTTCAAACAGGTCGACGTCGTGGTCATTGACGCCGACATAACGGATGTCATTGGTGATCTTCATAAGTTGAGAGATGAGGGGTTAGAGGTGATGGGTTAGAGGTGAGGGGTGAGCGGTGAGGGGTTAGAGCGAGGCAAGGAGGCCGCCGGAAAGGATGACGTGGCGCTCACGCTCCGACAACGACGTCGTCGCCGTGAACTTCCACTGTCCACCTCCGACCTCAACCTCAACCTGTCCAGACCCCTCGACCGCCGCCTTGACGTTGACGAGTTCGAGCTTGTCGCCGGCCGCGATCTTCTCGTAGGCCTTGGGATCGTCAAAGATGAACGGCACGATGCCGAAGTTGACGAGGTTCGCGCGATGGATGCGCTCGATCGACTTCGCGATCACGGCCTTCACGCCGAGGTACATCGGACACAGCGCCGCGTGTTCGCGCGAGCTGCCCTGACCGTACGACTCGCCCGCCACGATGACGTTCGCCACGCCCTTCTCCTTGTTCGCCAAGCAGACGTCGTGGAAATTCGGGGAGGAGGCGCCCTCGCCTCCTCGCGCGACGCAATCGCCCATCGCCTCGAAAACGAACTTGGCGTAAGCGGGAATGTTCGAGCGGAACTTGAGCCGCGCACCCGCCGGCATGATGTGGTCAGTCGTGATCTTGTCGCCGACCTTGATCGCGCAGACAGCGTTATAGCGTTCCGCAAGCGGCACGCCCTTCGGCACCGGGGCGATGTTCGGCCCGCGAACGATCTCCGTCCCCTTCACGCCCTTGCCGGCCGTGTTGCGATAGAGGAACAGCGCGTCATCGATCGGGAACTTCTTCGGAGAGGGCACCGCCGCGACGGGATTCTTCGTCGGAAGCTCAACCTTGCCCGTCAGCGCGGACGCGGCGGCCGTTTCCGGCGAGACGAGATAGACCTGCGCCGACTTCGTGCCCGAGCGGCCCTCGAAGTTACGGTTGTTCGTGCGGAGCGAAATCGCGCCCGTGCGCGGCGACATATGCGCGCCGATGCAGAAGCCGCACGCGTTCTCGAGCATGCGGCAGCCCGCCGCGTGGAGGATCGCGAGCGAGCCGTCCTTCGCAAGCATGCTCATCACCTGACGCGAGCCGCACGCGATGCCGACCTCAACGTCATCGGCGACGTGCTTGCCCTTGAGGTAGAGGGCGACCGTACGGATGTCGCGATACGAGGAGTTCGTGCAGGAGCCGATCATGATCTGGTTGACCTTCGTCCCCTTCATCGACTTCACCGTCACGATGTTGCCCGGATTATGCGGCGCGGCCATGAGCGGCTGCAGCTTCGAAAGATCGATCGAATAGACGTCGTCGTACTTGGCACCCTTGTCGGCCTTGATCTCAACAAAGTCCTTCGCGCGGCCCTGCGCCGTCAGGAACTGCTTGGTGACGGCATCGGACGGGAAAACCGAGGTCGTCACGCCAAGCTCCGCGCCCATGTTCGTAATCGTCGCACGGCTCGGCACGTCCAGCGTCTTCACGCCGGGACCGAAATACTCGAAGATCCAGCCGACGTTACCCTTCGTGCCGAACTTCTCAAGCACCTTGAGGATGACGTCCTTCGCGCTACAACCTTTCGGGAGCTTCCCCTTCAGCTCGATGCCGCGGATCTTCGGCGTCGGAATGTGGAACGCGCCACCCGCCATCGCGACCGCGATGTCGATACCGCCCGCGCCAATCGCGATCTGGCCGATGCCGCCGCCCGTCGGCGTGTGCGAGTCGGACCCGAGGAGCGTCGTCCCCGGCTTGCCGAAGCGCTCGACATGGAGCTGATGGCAGATGCCGTTACCGCACTTCGAGTAGACGATGCCGTACTTCTTCGCGATGGACTGGAGGAAGTCGTGGTCGTCGGCGTTCTCGAAGCCGATCTGCACCGTGTTGTGGTCAACGTAGGAAACGGAAAGGTCGGTCTTCACGCGCGGGACATCCATCGACTCGAACTGGAGATACGCCATCGTGCCCGTTGCGTCCTGCGTGAGCGTCTGGTCGATGTGGATGCCAAGCTCCGGATCGGTCGCGGGATCGCCCTCGACGAGGTGAGAGGAAAGAATCTTCTGAGCAACAGTCAATGCAGTTTTCATAGGTACATATTATACCAAAATTGCAGCGTCACGTCGGCACGTAATGGGCTAGTCAAGTGCGCGACTCCCCGTACAACAGGAAGTCGACGCGCAGCCGGTGTCGGGGCGCCCGACACGTCGCCCGACCCGTACGCTACGGTGGTCGTTACGGCTCTCGCGCCTAGACAATAAGCTTCGCTTAGTCGGTCGTGCCTGAGCGAAACGTCTGGTTGCGTACAGTGACTCTCCTACGCCTACGACACCTTCGCTTCCTCTCGTGCGAGTGTCGGCTCGCCCCGCCCCCGCTTGCCGAAGTCTTCTTTTGCGCGGATTCGCCTTAAAGGCGAACCGCTTACGGCTCGGGCGGCGGGTAAGCGTTTC
>CAMAHK010000125.1 GCA_945834475.1 uncultured Verrucomicrobiota bacterium | reverse complement strand
GCAAGACCTGCGCCGAGTCGGCACCGGGCGCGGTCAAGTTCGGCCATGCGGTCGCCGCCGCGGGCACCACGGACACGCTCGTCAACGTCCGTCTCGAGCAGGGCCTGTAAGCCATGATCCGAAGGGGTCTCGCCGCCCTCCGGCTGTTGCAGTACGAAGTCCTCGCGGACGACGTGACGTACAGCCGAGACGGCGCGGCGAAGGCGGTGAAGGCGATTGTCGGGCGGACGGTGTTCCGCTCGACCAACGACAGCGGGCATTGGACTCGCACCGAGACGCGGGACTTCATCATCCGCCCGGACGAACTCGGGCTTGTCCCCGAAAAGGGCGACGTGATCCGGTTCGACGGCGGCGAGTACGAAGTCCTCGCGCCGAACGGGGAGCCGGTGTGGAGGTGGAGCGATCCCCACCGCACGGCGATGCGAATCCACGCCAAGCACACGGGAGGCGACGAATGAGCCAGGAACAGCAGAAGCAGGAGATGCCGCCGGGATTCCCGGAACTCTGGGAGAACGTCACGCACTCGCGGATGGACATCGCGGAGCTGAAGGGGATGATCAAGATGCACTTCAAGGACGGCGTACACCACCAGCCGCCGTGCGCGACTGCGGCGGGGCTTCAGAAGACGCTCTACACCGCGATGGGAGCAGCGATCATCTCGCTCCTCTCGGCGGTCGGCTGCCTCGTCCTCGAACTCGTGAGGTACGCGCATGGATGACATCATCAAGCTTGCGGAGGGCGTCGCCGAATCGCTCGGCGAGGGTGCGGAGGTCTCCTTCGCGCCCGAATTCGACCTCAAGAGCCTCAAGACGAAGAAGCTCGTCGTGGTGCCCGTCGGGATCGAGTCGAAGCCGAACGCCCGCGACTACCTCGAGGACAGGTACAAGGTGCAGGTGGGGCTTCTCAAGAAGTGTACCGAGGATGACGTTCCGGACCTTGTCCGCGAGGTCGTCCGGATCGGACGCTCCTTTCTGCAGAAGTACGTCTGCGGGCTCCGCTGCATGAAGACCGAGTACGTTCCGCTCTTCTCGCCCGAACACCTCCGGGAACGGAGGCAGTTCACGGGCGTTGTCGAACTCACGTTCCTCACGGTGCATCGCAATGAACCATGAGGTCGAGTTCGATGCGGGCGGCCTCGTCGCGAAGGCGGCGAAGGCAAGTGTGGATGTGCTACGGCGCATGGGTGCGTATGTGCGACGAGTCGCGCAGAGCAAGGTGCGCCAAAGCATTAAGCCGTCTTCTCCCGGAAGCCCTCCGCACACGCGTCGAGGCGCTCTGAAGAGGGGCATCCTCTTCGGCGTGGACAAGCGGCGGCAGTCGGTGCTGATCGGCCCCGGCTTCCGATTCGTCGGAACCTCGATGCAGGCGCACGAGTTCGGCGGCGGCTACAAGCGCGAGCGCTATCCGAAACGACCCCTTATGGGGCCGTCCTTAAGGGAATCCGCGCCCCACCTCGTGAAGATGTGGGAGAACGCGGTCAAGTAAAACTGACAAGGAGTTATCACTATGGCAGAATCTCAAAAGAGCTACACGCTCGGCCTTGAGGCCAAGCTCTTCTTCGGCGCGGCGGGCGCAACTGCAGCGACGGAGATGAAGAACGTCAAGGACGTGACGCTCAACATGGAGACAGGCGAGGCGGACGTCACGACACGCGCCGCCGAGGGCTGGCGACTGACGGCGGCGACCTTGAAGGAGGCGTCCGTCGAGTTCGAGATGGTGTGGGATCCGAACGACGCTGGGTTCGCCGCAATCAAGACGGCCTACTTCAGCGCCGAGCCGCTCGCTCTGTTCGTCTCGGACGGCAACGAGAAGGGCCTCGACGCCGACTTCGTCGTGACGTCGTTCAGCCGTTCCGAGCCGCTGGAGGAGGCGCTGACCGTTTCGGTCACGTGCAAGCCGACGCTTGTGAACCGCGCCCCGACGTGGAAGGGTTAAGTCCCAGACGGCAAGTCCGGCAACGCGCCGCGTCCCTGACCGGGCGCGGCGCTTCGTTCACTTTCAGAAAGGCAATCAACTATGCAGAATTTCAAGGATAGGGACGGACGCGAGTGGCAAGTCGTCCTCAATGTGTTTCAGATGAAGCGCGTCCGCGCCGCTCTCGGAGTCGATCTCATCAACGTGATCGAACTCGACAAGGACGGTCAGGTGCGCGTCGACATGATCGACAAAATCGCAAACGACCCGTGTCTTTTGGTCGACATCCTCTGGGTGCTCGTCCAGGACCAGGCGCGAACGCTCAACGTCACCGACGAGCAGTTCGGAACCGCGCTTGCGGGCGACGCCATCGAGGCGGCGACCAAGGCGTTCCTTGACGAACTCGTTGATTTTTTCCCCGGCGCGAAGCGCCTCTTCCTGCAGAAGGCCGTGGGCCTCGCGAGGAAGTTCGGCGGGGAGTGGAACGAGACGCTCCGGCAGGCGCTCGAAGATCCCGAACTCGAAAAGCGCGTAAGGGAATCGATGAACTCGTCTACGAGTTCGCCGGAATCCTCGGTCTGAACCCCGATCCGTTCACGCTTCGGGAATTGATCCACATGGTCGAGGGCAAGGGCAAGTTTGATTGGGCGCAGACGTCGTCGCTCATGGCCCTTGCCGTCAACCTCATGCGCGATCCGAGGAAGGGGAAGGCGGTGAGCCCGAACGACTTCAACCCGTTCGCGGAGAAGCCGCAGAAGATCGTCCTCAAGGGCGCGGAAATGCTCGACGCCCTCAAGGCGGCATTCATCAAACCTCACCGCAAGTGAAAGGTTACGATGAGAAAAATAACCGAATGAAAGTGAGAAAAATCACCGAACGAAAATGAGAAAAATCACCGAACGGGTTGACTTCAAGGGCGAAACCTTGATATAATTGCGCCGTTATGGCAAATTATCGCAAAAGAATTGCTGACGAAATTCTCGAGTACAAACTCTCGGCGATGGGAGCGGTTTTGGTTGAGGGTGCAAAATGGTGCGGCAAGACAACGACGTGTGAACAACATGCGAAGAGCGTCTTGTACATGGCCGATCCTGCAACCCGCAACCAGAACCTGAAACGGGCGGAACTTGACATCTATTCCCTGCTTGCTGGTGCTAAACCTCGTCTAATCGACGAGTGGCAAGACGCGCCGAAACTATGGGATGCGATTCGGTTCGCCGTTGACCACGGGGACGAGGGAAGCGGTCAGTTCATCTTGACCGGGAGTGCGGTACCGCCACGTGCGGACGAAATCTCCCACACTGGGACTGGGCGTTTCGCACGGATCAAGATGCGTCCGATGAGTTTGTGGGAATCCGGTGAATCTTCGGGTGAAGTTTCTCTTGCCGAGCTGTTCGGCGGAAACGGAGCGGCAACGGCATCCGGCAATAATCTGGCATTAGACGAACTCGCATTTGTCTGCTGTCGAGGCGGGTGGCCGCAATCGGTTGGTCGCAAAGGCGAACGCGCCCTGATCACGGCGCGTGAATATTACGAAGGCGTAGTCGAAAGCGACATCACGCGGGCGGATCAAATTCCCCGAGACACGGATCGAGTCCGTCGGCTGATGCGTTCGTGTGCAAGGTTGCAGGGAACGCAATCCAATCTCTCGGCGATCCGAAAAGACTTGCAGACGAATGACGTGCGGACGCTGGATGAAGACACGATTCATTCGTATGTGACGGCTCTGAAAAAGATATTCGTCATCGAGGATCTTCCGGCGTGGAACCCAGACTTGCGAACGAAAGGATCGATTCGCACAACGGACACCCGCTACTTCGTCGATCCGTCGATTGCTGCCGCCGCACTGGGCGTGGGACCGGGGAATCTCGTGAACG
>CAMAHK010000124.1 GCA_945834475.1 uncultured Verrucomicrobiota bacterium | reverse complement strand
GGCGAGACGCACTGCGGTACAGAATCAGCCGCAGGCGAGACGCACTGCGGTACAGGCCCTGCCGCGAGAAGCCGTCGCACGATCTCGTGCGAGACCTTGAGTTCTTCGTAGCGCTGACGAGCGCGCGAGAGCACGTCCCCTGTCGGCTCGTAGGCTGTCGCGACGAGCGTCTCCGCGATCGTCTCGTCGGCCATCGGGAAGTCGATGCGCGAATCGCACGTGAGCCCGCTCGCGCGCCCCGCCATACCGACGAGACCAATCTCCTGCGCGAGTTCGCGCGGCACCTTGCCCGTGCCCTCGAATCGTTCGACCGCACCGGCTTCCGAGAAGAGCAGGTCGAGCGCGTGGAAGAGTTCGTGCTCCGTCCGCACAAACCAGTTCAGCACCTTCTTGTACGTCTCCGCCGTCGGCGCCTTCGCGAGCAGCGCGTGGTGTCCGAACCGGTTGCCGACGAACTCCGCCGTCATATTCAGGTACTCGCCGCGGATGCGTCCGCAGAAGCTCGCCGTCGGCAGGTACGCGACATCGCCCGAGAGCGCCCCAAGGTCGCCCACATGATTGGCGATGCGCTCGAGTTCGAGAAGGAGGTTGAGGTCGGAGGTTGAGTTTGACAATGGAATTGAGAGGGCTTTTGTTGCTGCGAGGGTGGCGGCGATCGAAGTGTCGCCGGCCACGGTCTCGGCGAGCGCGAGGCGGCGCGCGTCCGTCGTCGCCTCGACAATCAGCTTCTCCGCACCGCGGTGCTGGTAGCCGAGACGAATCTCGAGCGAATGGACGTCTTCGCCGAGACACTGAAAGCGGAAGTGTCCTGGCTCGATGACGCCCGCGTGCACAGGGCCGACCGCCACTTCGTGCGCGGCCTCGCCCTTGAGCGGCGTCACGGGCTGAACATCCTCGTCGGCCCCCAGCAGTTCGGCCTCGAAGCGATGGATCGCCGGGACACGCGACGTCAGCGGCCGATACGTCTCAAACGGCGTTGCAAACGCCTCAAGTCGCTTCGTCGCCGGATTGCCGCGTACACACGCCACGCGTCCGTCGGAAAGTCGCCAGTACGCGAGAATGCGCGGAGCGCCCGCCGACAGCTCCGCGGCGAAATCCTCAAACTTCAGCGTCGGAATCGCATCTAGGGACACCGACGCACCATTCACGAAGGAAACCGACATGGTAGGCCTATTCCGACGATTAGAGCGCGAGCGTATCCGCCGCCTTCTGGAGGCGGGCGAGCGTCTTCTCCTTGCCGAGAAGCTGGAGCATCTCAAAAAGACCGATGCCTTCGCCGCGGCCCGAGACCGCAACGCGGATCGGATGCACCCACGGACCCATGCCATTGCCCTGCGAGAGCTCCTTTATCATCGCCTCCAGCGTCTGTGCGGTCCAGTCATCAATCTTCGCGAAGCGTTCGACGAGGTCGAGGAGCGTCGCCTTGACGCCGTCCTTCCTGAGCCGCTTCTCGACGGCCTTCTCGTCAAACGGGAAGTCGTCGCGGAAAAAACAGACGAGCGAGGTCTCGAGATCATTGAGAAACTTCGTGCGCGGCTGAATCTGCGCAACAAGATAGTCCCACCACGCCTCATCTCCGTACCGCGGTGCGTCCTCGCCCGCGGCGTCTCCCAGCAACTTCGCCGCCGCGTCCTTGACCTTCGCCTTGAACTCCGCCTGCGGGATCTTCTTGATGTACTCGCCGTTCATCCACGCGAGCTTCTTGGGGTCGAACATCGCCGCGGTGACGTGCACCTTCTCAAGCTCGAAGAGCTTGATCATCTCCTCGCGATCGAGCACCTCGCGGTCGTCGCCCGGATTCCAGCCGAGGAGAAGGAGATAGTTGAAGAGCGCCTCGGGCAGATAACCCTGCTCGCGGTACTCGCCGACGAACGCCGCGCCGTCACGCTTCGAGTAGGGCTTGCCCTGCTGGTTGACGATCATCGAGAGGTGGCCGTACTTCGGCACCGGCGCGCCGAGCGCCTGGAAGATGCAGATGTGCTTGAACGTGTTCTCGACATGGTCGTCTCCACGGATGATGTGCGTGACCTTCTGGTCGATGTCGTCGACAACGTTCGCGATGTGGAAGATCGGCGAGCCGTCGGAGCGGACGATCGCGAAGTCCTGGATGTCCTCCGCCTTTTTCGCCATATGGCCCTTGACGATGTCGTCGAACTCGATCGTGCCTTCCTTCGGCATCTTGAACATGACGACCGTGCCCGTCTTGCCGTCGCGCGAGGTCTTCTCGCAGGTGTACGCGTGGCCGCTCGCGAGGAGCTGCTCAACGACTGCGAGGTGGCGCTTCACGTTCTTGGTCTGGTAGAAGACCTCCTCGTCGTAATTGAGCCCGAGCCAGTCCATGCACTCGAACAGGACCTGAATCGCCTCGGGCGTCGAGCGCTCGAGGTCGGTGTCTTCGACACGCAGCAGGAACTTGCCGCCGACGTGACGCGCGAAAAGCCAGTTGTAAATCGCAGCACGAATGTTGCCGATATGCACCTTGCCCGTCGGCGAAGGCGCGAAACGAACTCTGATTTCTTCCATAATGGGCAGTATTATATCATATTATGGTATACTTCTCCTATGGCGACGATTCTCCATGTGGACATGGACGCCTTTTTCGCGTCCGTCGAGCTCCTGCACCATCCCGAATGGCGCGGGAAACCCCTCATCGTCGGCTCAGGCCCCCATGAACGCGGCGTCGTCTCGACCTGCTCCTACGAAGCGCGCAAGTTCGGCGTCCATTCGGCGATGCCCAGCCGCACCGCCTACGCGAAATGTCCCCACGCGATCTTCACGCCGCCGCACATGGAGCTCTATTCCGAGGTCTCGCACAAGGCCTTCGAGATCTTCGAGCGCTTCACCCCCTATGTCGAAGGCGTCTCCATCGACGAAGCCTTCCTCGATATCTCGGGGAGTCTGCACCTCTACAACGGGGACGCGACACTCCTGTCGCGTCAGAAAGAAGACCAACCCACCGCTTCCGCTCGCGCCCTCGGCGAGGCCCTGCGCGCGACGATCCGCTGCGAATGCGGCGTGACCTGTTCCGTCGGCATTGCCCCGAACCGCCTCCTGGCGAAGCTCGGCTCCGAGGAAAACAAGCCCGACGGACTCACCCTCATGCCCTTCGAGCCGGACGCCATCGCCAAATTTCTCGCCCCGAAGCGCATTGGCGTTCTCTGGGGCATCGGCAAATCCACCGAGGCGATCCTCAACCGCTACGGCATCGTCACCTGCGGCGACATCCAGAAGATGCCGACCGCCACCCTCGCCCGCCTCGTCGGCGCCACCGCCGCCACGCAGCTCGCCGACTACGCCTTCGGCCGCGCCGACGATCGCGTCTACTGGGAGGAGGCCGCCGAGAAGTCCGTCTCGCGCGAGCACACGTTCGACGAGGACGAACCCAATCGCGAAACCGTCCGCGCCAAGCTTCTCGAGCTCGTCTCCGAAGTCGGCCAGCGCTTCCGCCGCGAAAGGCGCTGGGCGACGACGGCCCGGATCAAGGTGCGTGACGCAGACTTCAACACGTTCACGCGCCAAATCCCCTTCGACGCTCCGGCGCGTGACGACATCACCTTCCGCGAGAAGGCCCTCGCCCTCTTCGACGCGGCGATTTCCCCGACGCCGACCCTGGCGAAGCCCATCCGTCTCATCGGCTTCGGCGTCACCAACATCCAGGAAACACCCGACACCGGGGAACTTCTCCTCTTCGCCGCCCCGAACGATAAGCGCCGCGAAAAGCGCGAACGGCTTTCCGCGACGCTGGACGCCCTAAGGGCCAAGGGCTTCGGCGTTTAGTTAAGGGCAGGGACGTCCCAGTTTGTCAAATGGGAAGTGTACCGTGAAGGGGAGTGCGTAGCTGATGGTTT
>CAMAHK010000123.1 GCA_945834475.1 uncultured Verrucomicrobiota bacterium | reverse complement strand
CGCCGCCGAGGAGGCACCGCCGAACCAGACGGTGGTGGCGGCCGTCCAGGGGACGGCGACTGTTGCGACCGTGCGCCCTGCCAGTGTCACTTCAACCCCGTCCGCCGATAGACACACCGCCAGCGCCTGAAAGACCGACATCGGCAGGCGGAACGCGCCACAGGTCTCCCCGTCCAGCGCCAGCGTGAGCCCCAAATCGAGCCGGCGGCGGCGCTCTTTGTCGATCCGGCGCACGGCGACTATCGCATCAAAGACAAGGCCGCGGCGAAACGCATCGGCTTCAAGGAGTTTCTTCATGATTCGTAAGACGCTTGTCGGCGCGGGCCTGCTGGTTGCCGCGCTTTTCGATTGTCCGTCCGCAGACGCGGCACCGACGTTCGCGGGACAGGTCCCGGCCGAAGAGGTCCATGCCCGTGGGGGCATTGGACACGTGATGGCGAAGATCCGCGCGGGTGGTCCTGTGCGCATCGCCTACTTCGGCGGATCGATCACCGAGCAGGACGGCTGGCGGCGTCTTTCGCGCGAGTGGCTGCAGGCGAAGTATCCGGGCTGCACCTTCGTCGAGATCGCCGCAGCGATCGGTGGCACGGGGTCGGGACTCGGCGTCTATCGTTTCGGACAGGACGTTCTCGCGAAGAAGCCCGATCTCGTCTTCGTCGAGTTCGCGACGAACGACGCTTCTCAGAGTCCCGCCGAAATCTGGAAGAACTTTGACGGCATCATTCGTCAGGCCTGGCAGCAGGATCCCGAGATCGACTTCGTCTTCGCCTACACGATCACGGCCGCGATGATGGACGACTACGGCAAGGGCCTGTGTCCCCGGGCCGCGAGCGCGATGGAACAGCTCGCCGACTATTACGGCATTCCGTCCGTCTGCTTCGGTCCGCGCGTTGCGGCGGATGTCACGGCGGGAAAGCTCGTGATGTCCATTGGCGAAGTCGAGACGGCGGTGCCGACCGACACGCCGGACCGTGACAAGGTGATTGAGCAGGAGCTGGCGAAAGAAGGGAAGATGCTGTTCTCGAAGGACGGCGTTCATCCGGCGCTTCCCGGCCACGGTTACTATCTCGAATCGCTGAAGGTCGCGTGGACGGCATGGGAAGGTCTTACGGCGGTTGATCATGCGCCGAAACTCGCGTCGGCCTTTTCGACGCCGATCATGGAGAAGGCGAAGATGGTTCCGATCGACGGCGACATGCTCTCGGGTACCTGGCGGTCGGTCGGGACCAAGGAGACGAACGGGAACTTTGCCTCGCGTTTCGGCGGGGCGCCGTGGCTCACGACAACGCCCGGCTCGAAGTTGCGCTTTCGCTTCAAGGGGACGAGCTGTCAGATTTACGATTTGCTGGGACCGGCCTGCGGACAGCTCTGGGTGACGGTCGACGGCGTTCGCAAGGCACAGCCCGTCGCCCGCTTCGACCGCTACTGCACTTATTATCGTGTCGGGACACTCCGCGTGTTTACGGGAGCGGATGCGGAACACGAGATTGAGATCGAACTCGATGCCGCTCAGCCGGATCGCACGCCGGTGCTCGTGCAGGGAGTCAAGCCCGAGGAACTGACGGGCGCAAAGTACACGGGGACGGAATGGTATGCGGGACGACTGATGCTCGTCGGCGACGTTGTCCCGCCCGAGTCGTCGCCGGTTCTCGCGGAGAACGTTCTGATGGATGCCGCGATCGAGGCCTACGCGGTTTGGCCGAAGGATGCCGGGAAGGCGATGGGCGGCGGCTGGGCGACGACAGCCGCGACGCTCGCGGACGTGGCGGCGGTTCGTGCGCCGGGTCGCCTGGAGGTCAACGCGGGCGAAGAACGTCTCGCTCTGGTGTCGGAACGGACGGTCTCGCTCGGCGATCGCGTCAAGGCTCTTGTCTTTGCCTCGGATCTCGCGTGCGACGGCTATGACGTCGGGCGGTTCCCGTCCGTCGAGACGGACTGGAAGGGTGCCGTGCTCGTGGGTGTGGCGGATGGCGTTGCAGCCTATTATGGGCTCTGTCGCTTCGGCGATCGAAATGTCTGGACGCGGCTCGACGGGGCGACGCCGCCGACGCGGGGCAGCGTTCGCCTCACCTTGACCTATCGTCGGACGGCAGAGGGGCTGACGGTCGAGTATCAGGCCAATGGCGTGACGCTGACGGTCGAGAACCGCGCGTGTCAGCCGGTGGTTGGAGACAACGTGTTCAAGGGCTTCGTCTGCGGCGGGTGCGGGACGCTCGAGACGATGATGATGTCGAAGGTTCCCGGAACGGGATTCCTGATTCAGCTTTGTGCAAGGGACTGATCGATGAAAAGACTTGTTCTGATCGGGGCGCTCGTGGCGGGACTGGTTGCGCGGGCGGAGTGGCGGATGTTCGAGCGCCGCCTCGGCCTGTTCGTTCACTGGGGCATTTATTCGGTGAATGGTTATCATGAGCAGGAACGGATGCGCCGTCAGCTGTCGCGCGCCGACTACGAGACGGCTGTCGCGGGCTTCGACGCGGCGAATTTCAGGGCTGACGATCTTGTTGCCGCAGCGCGTTCGGCGGGCGCGGACTACATCGTCGTCACGGCGAAACATCATGACGGGTTCTGC
Source organism: uncultured Verrucomicrobiota bacterium (assembly GCA_945834475.1). Classification (GTDB taxonomy): domain Bacteria; phylum Verrucomicrobiota; class Kiritimatiellia; order RFP12; family UBA1067; genus UBA1067. The sequence continues at coordinate 1,293 of CAMAHK010000123.1, read as the reverse complement.
CTTTGGGAGACGGCGACGACGGACTTCAATGCCGCCAAATCCCCGGCGGGACGTGATCTCCTCAAGGAGATTGCCGCGGCGTGTCGGCGGCAGGGCGTGAAGCTCGGGCTCTACTACTCGAATCCCGACTGGCATCAGCCGAACGCGTATAACGACAAAAGCACGCACCAGGTTCCGCCGGAAGCGGGAGACGAGCCGGATTCCATGCGTTATCTCGCGTATGTGAAGGCTCAGATCAAGGAACTTCTTTCGAACTACGGCGAGATCGTCTGTCTCTTCTGGGATATTCCGCCGAAGATCGAAGACGCGTCGTTCAACGAATTGGCGAGGCAGCTGCAGCCGGGCATTCTCATCGATGACCGCGGCTGGTCGAAGGGCGACTATTCGACGCCCGAGCGCGGCATTCCGCCCGGCGCGGCCTTCACGAACCTGACGGAGGCCTGCGATTCCGTCGGCGCGCAGAGCTGGGGATATCGCTCGAACGAGGACTATCGCACGGTCGGTTACCTGACGCGATCGATCGACCGCATCCTTTCGATGGGAGGAAACTATCTTCTCAATGTCGGTCCGAAGGCGGACGGAACACTCCCGGAGGAGAGTCGCCTGCGCCTGGCGAAGGTGGGGGCTTGGTACGCGAAGACACGCGAGTCGTATCGCGGGGTTGAGACGGTTCCTGGGATTGTCGCAGACGAGAACTGTTTCGTCACGCGGCGCGGCGAGACAATCTTTCTGCACTACCCCAAGGGACTTGAGGCGACGGGGGGCAACTTGCGTCCTCTCAACCGGTTGCCGCAGACTGCGACCCTGCTCAACACGGGTGTACGGCTTCCGTGCGAATTGACGGACATGCCGTCCGACTACAAGCTGAACACGGGAAAGGTTCTTCATGTTTTTGGAATTCCAGCAGACGATCTGGCAAACGAGTCGGTAGTCATCCGCCTGGACTTTTGACCTGACAAGCAAGCTGAGAGCGGGTGAGGGTCTGACCCCAAAGAGCGGGTGAGAGCGGGTGAGGGTCTGACCCCAATGGTGGTGTGGGAGTGGTGGAGTAGTTGCGGAATATGCTATAATGCGCGGCATGAGAGCTTTGCGCAATTTCAAGCCTGATCGTTGTTATCACCTGATCAGTCGGATCGCGAACCGCGCGTTCTACCTGACTGACGAGGAGCGTACGCGCTTCGTCGAGCGGTTGTGGCGCGTGGCGAAGTTTTCCGGCATCGAGGTTCTGGCGTATTGCTTCATGAGCAACCATTTCCACTTGCTCGTCCATTTGCCCGAGGCGCCGGAGCTGAG
>CAMAHK010000122.1 GCA_945834475.1 uncultured Verrucomicrobiota bacterium | reverse complement strand
GGCTGTCAATTCGACATAATTTTCTTGTGATACTTTACCGTACATGAGCATTCCTGACGGGCATGAAGTTCAATGCGGGTGCAACGTTCCCGCAGGGGACGCACGTCTGGTTCGGACTGCCGGACGGGTCGAAGGCCTTTGAGCCCAATTGCTCCTCTGCCACGTGGTCGATTCCCGATGGCACCATCTATGGCTGGACGTTCAAGCCGAACTGGAACTATACGGGCGTCATCAAAGGCAATTACAGACTGGTGAAGACCGCCAAGGACATCGCCTTCGGCGCACAGTCGTTGACCGACAGTCAGGCGGCGGGACAGAACCCGTATGGCGAGACATTGGGCGACGCGGAATCGACGTTCACAGGCGAGGCCGACGTCCTGGTCAAGCTTTATTGTCAATATGGCAGCGGCGAGGGCAATGGCATCTGCCGAGTGGCGCTCGCAGGCGATTTCTCCGGGTTCAAGGGGAAGTTCGCCACGGTCGCGGTGACGGACCGCGCGAATGGTGCCAATCTCGGATTTCTCGATCTGCGCTATGCGTCTCCAACGGCCTTCGGCGATTCGGGGACAGCGTGCGCAGACGCGCTGACCCTACGCCATCGCGCTCAGTTTTCGCTGACGGATGCCGTCGAGCAGTCCGCGAACCGCGGCATTACCGTCGATCTGTCGGCTGGCCAGTATGCCGCGTTCCGCGCCGAGGCGGATGCAAGCTGGACGCTGACGGCACCCGTTGTCGGCGCGGCAGGCATCGCCGGGACGCTCCGCAAAACGGGGGCGGGCACGGTGACGTACAATGGCAGCGTGAAAGTCCCGTTCCTGGAAGCGACGGAGGGAACGCTGGTTCTGGGCGAGAATGCGATCTTCGACGATGGCACGTCGTTGGCGGTTCGTTCTGGCGCAAAGCTGATTGTGCGGCGTTCGCAGAGGCTCAACGGATTCGCCCTGACGGTCGAGCCGGGCGGGCTCGTCTCCTATGAAGTGCCCTATGACGCGGAGACGATGACGGCGACGCCGATTGCCGTGGACGCCGCCGAAGCGGACACGCTGGTGTATCCTCTGGGCGTGCTGCTGACCCAGGATCTCGCCTTGCCGGTCAATGCCACGACCAACTTCTGCGTCCTCACGTTTGCCGCGGACTGCACGCGGACGTTCGTCCCCGAGGATTTTGTCCTGGCGAATGCGAAGCCCTATCAACTGCCGACAACCTGGTTCACGCTGGAGAAGGATGCCGAGGGCCGCATGCAAGTGCTTCTGAACGCCAAAGCGGCCATCAGCCAGACTGGCCAGCGCTGGGGACAGGCGTCGCGAACGGTCTCCGACGCGACGGAGTATACGTGGTCCGACCATCTAAAGGAACACGGCGATGCCGACTATTTCTCGCTTCGGGACTATGATTCGTACAATGGCAGTCGGACCAAGGACGGTAGCAACGTCGCCGGCACGTTCACTTTTGCCGGCGACTCGTTCACGCTTGGCGGCAACACGGCGCAGGAACAGAGTGTCTACGACTACTGCGAATGCCTGTATTTCAAGGATCTGCGCCTCTATCCGCGGGGGACGCTGGCCCTCATCCGGGCGACATCCAGTGGCGGTACGTTATCCGGCGGAGTCCGGGATCGGACCCTCAGCGGTTTCGGGTCTGTCGACGCTTCGTCGACGCTGGGGCGCGAGGCGAAGATCCTCATCAGCAATTCCGCGTCGGACGGACAGGATCTCAATGTGGTCGACATGGACCTTTCCGGATCAGGCACGCTGATGTTCCTGTCATATGCGAATCTGCCTGCGGAGACGCCGAATCTTGTCCGCATCTATGGAGCGAACACGAATTTCACCGGCAGGTTCTTCTTCTACGCGGATTCCGTCAATCGCTGCATGCTCTACTCGGCCACGAACGGTTTCAATTTCGGCGGTGCGCCGTCTGTGCCGGTGGACGATGCCGTTCGGATTGCGCCTGTCTCGACGTTGACCGATCCGAAGGTTGTTGCCGTGCAGGCGGACGAGTCGCTTGTCGTGGACGAGCCGAACCGTGGATGGACCGTCACATATGGCACGCTGCGCGCGCCGGAGGGGGTGACCTTCACGCTCAAGTCCCCCTTGACGGTCGGGAACGCGCTGGTGAAGGACGGCGCGGGCACGTTGGCGCTTGGCTGCATGACGACGGGCAGCGACAAGCCGTTCACCGTCAGGGAAGGTTACCTCATGCCGCTGACGTCGACCTGCTGCGCGCCGCTCGCCGTGACGTTTGCCGACGGCGCGGGCATCGAGCTGGACGCGATGGCAGAGGGCGACGTGCGGCAGACGGGGCTTGTCGCGCAGTCGATTGCGCTCGAGGGATCGATCAAGGCGACGATCCGCAACTGGGATACCTGCGGCGAGAACGTGGTCCGCCGCGCGATTCTCACGGTGCCGTCCACGACGCCCGACCTGAAGGGGAAGATCGAACTGGTCGGCGCCCGTGCGACGAAGAGAATCTTCGCCGAAACCGACGCTGCCGCCGGTACGACGACCTATTTCGCCCAGTTCTCGGTCGGTGGAATGACCTTGCTGTTCCGATAGTCGGTCCCGGGGCGGGTGCTCCTTGGGGTGTTGTGATATAACTCGAGTTGCCAGTTGAAAATTCGAAAATCGCGTTTCCGCCCAAGCCCGCATGCGTTTTCCGCTTGCGGGCTTCATAATTTCAGCCGCCGAAATCAGACAAAAAAGAGCGGACGGCCATCCCGCGGAAAAAGCCTCGCGCCGAAAGGAAGTGGCGTTGGGCAAAAACGCGGTGGCCGCCCGCGACGGGGGTAGGTTAAATCCCCGTCAAAAGGTGCGCGGCGTCAGCCGAGGAGGATGTTCATCTTCTCGCCGATGGCCGCAAGGCGGTCGATGGTGAAAAATGACGAAACTTCTTGGAAACGGACTAAAAGTGCAATTTGTAGCCGCGCCGCGATTTCCTTTTGCCGCGATTTCTGCTAAACTGCACTTGTTTTTCATTAGGGATACTGTGCCCTTGAACGGAAGAAAACAGAAATGAACAACGGCTGCCGTGCTTACAGAGGCTGGATACAAGTGTCCCGTCATAATTACGCCCGAAAAGTATCTGGAGGAATGTCAAGATGAATGAGACGATGGAAATGCTCTTGCAGAAAGACGCCTCTGATTCGATCGTGGATCGTATCCATGAGACGCGACATCGTATTGCGGCGTATTTCGGAAACGACTTCATGCGCATGGCCAGGTTCGGCGCGGGCGAGCTTGATTTGCCGCCAGACTTCTTTGTGTCATCGCGCAACGAGTCTAAACTCGCGCCCGCAATGGCGTAACACCAATCTCAGATCGTGGAAACTGGCAATGAAAGGAACAAGCCCATAGACAGTTAAAACGATAAGGCGGGGAGAAATCCGCCGACAGCAAGTTGCAATGCTGCAAGCAGTCGTTTGTTGAAATGTAGGAAGTTTCGCCGTAATGCAACTGGTGGATGCCCGACCGCTTCAACTGGAGCGCCGTGTGCCACAATGGCTGCACGAGCGCGATTCTGGCGGACGAGGACGATCCACGGGTCCGGGCCGAGGCGATCGAGGCCGAAGTCCGTGCTGCTGCTCGTCAACATGAACTGGCCGGAAATGTACCGTGCGGAAGTCCAGGGACTCTCGCCGTTCACGGGCGACGGACTGTTCACGTCTGCGCTGATGAACTGCGGTCCGTTCAAGTTCACGCCGCCGCCGGCCGAGAAGCTGGCGGACCTTCCGCCGCGCGACTGGTTCGCTGCGGCCGAGACGCTCATCAGCCGGAACGGCAGACTGGCCTTCGCCATCAAGGGCGGCAGCAACGGCGACCGCCACAACCACAAGGACGCGGGCAGCTACTTGATCGATTTCGCCGATCGGGAGATCGCGGGTGATCCGGGCAACGAGAACTACCACTCCCGCACGTTCTCGAAGCGGCGTTACGAGTCGAAGGGGCTAATAAGGGTCAGAGCTTATTGACATAGTAGCATTGACATACTAATCGGTTTTGTGATA
>CAMAHK010000121.1 GCA_945834475.1 uncultured Verrucomicrobiota bacterium | reverse complement strand
ATAAACCTCGCAGACATCGCGCCCCTGCGCGGAGACGCGCTCTATAAACCTCAGGCAAGATTTGCAACAATGCCGAAAACCAAAAGCTCGCGTATCCCCCGAGGCCGCAGGCCGAGCTGCGAAGCAGGCGCTATGCGGGGTGCGAGCCCACCCTGCAGCGGGCAGCCACGCTCTCTTACCACCGCTTCCTTAATGCAGGAGTTCTCTTCTCTCCTACACTCGCCAGCCCCCTTTGAATCCTTGACTTTTCATCGCTAAAAGCGGTATAATCCAATCATTGATTTTAAGGAGAATCACTATGGACGATCTGCAGAGCTTGTTGGAGAAAATCAACCGCGAGGGCGTCGAAAAAGCCGAAGCCACCGCGAAGAAAATTCTAGAGGACGCGAAGGCCAAGGCCGATGCCCTTCTAAATGACGCGCGCGCGGAAGCGGCGAAGGCCAAGGCCGACGCCGAGAAGGCCGCCGCCGACTACCAGGTGCGCGCCGCCGAGACCGTCAAGCAGGCGGCCCGCGATACGATTCTCAAGATCGAGGCGTCCGTCACCGCCCTGCTCGAGAAGGTCCTCGTAAAGGACGTCGAAAAGGCCCTCGCCGACGAGGCGACCGTGAAGACGCTCGTCACCGACGCAATCAAGGGCGTCACCGGCGCGGCCGAAGTCGCCGTCCCGACACAGCTTGCCGCAGCCCTCAAGGCACAGCTCGCATCCGAAGGCGCGATCACGGTCGTCACCGACGACACGTTCGGCACCGGCTTCTCCGTGAAGACCGACGGCGGCCGCGTCGAATCGGCGTTCACCGCCGACGTTATCGCGGCGGAACTCGCCAAGCGCCTTCGTCCCGACCTGGCGGCACTGCTCAAGTAAGGTGAATGGCCGTGTAGAGGTGGAGAACGTGGAGATCACGCCCAATGTCAATTGACTACATCGTCACCAGCCTGCCGAGCTTGAGTTTCGACGCCCCCGCGCCGATCTCTTGGGAGAAGTTTGCGGAAGTCTGCGAAAGCGCCGGGGGCGCGACACTCCTGTCGCGCCTGACGGAAAATTTCCGCGACCTCGAGACCCAACTCAAGAACGCGATCGCCGAGGCGCGCGTCGGCAACGCCGACTTCGCGCGCCCCGCGACCGGCTGCTCGCTCTTCTGGAAGAACCGCGTCCTCGCGGCGTTCCAGGAGAAGGACGTCGCCAAGCGCGACGAACTCCTCGACCGCGTCTGGTGGGACGCCGCCGGCGAACTCACCCCGCCCGAGTCCCCGCTTGGGTTGGGTGCCCTCGCGACCTACGCGATCCGCCTCAAGGTCGTCCTCAAGCGCGCCAAGATCTCCACCGAAGCCGGCAACGCCGCCTTCGACCGCCTCACGGCCGAGACGAAAATAACGTTTTAATGACCGAATGACCGAATAACTGAATGACCGAATTGGCGCATTGGTGAATTGGCGAATCGTTGAATTTCTTCCATCTATCTAACTGACAAACCTATGACAACTAAAGGAAAAATCGTCGGCGTCAACGGCAACATGATCACAGTTGCCTTCGACGGAGCCGTCGCCCAGAACGAAGTCGGCTATGCCGTGTGCGGCGACAAGCGCCTGATGGCGGAAATCGTCCGTGTGCGCGGTACACGCTGCGACATGCAGGTCTTCGATGCGACGACCGATCTCATGGTTGACGACACCGTCGAGTTCTCGGGCGAGCTTCTCGCCGCCGAGCTCGGCCCGGGCATGCTCGCCCAGGTCTATGACGGACTCCAGAATCCGCTCGCTGACCTCGCGAAGGAAGCGGGCAAGATTTCGAAGGACGCCGAGTTCTTCCTCCAGCGCGGCATGTACCTCCCCGGCCTTCCCCGTGATAAGAAGTGGGACTTCCATCCCCTCGCGAAGGTCGGCGACAAGGTCACGGCCGGCGACTTCCTCGGCTGGGTCACCGAAGGCATCTTCGACAACAAGACGATGCCCGGCCACAAGATCATGGTGCCCTTCGCCCTCCGCGGCGTCTACACGGTGAAGTCGATCGTCCCCGCCGGCGACTACACGGTCACCGAGACGATCGCGGAACTCACCCCCGACTCTTCCCCCACCTCAACCTCCACCTCTCAACCTGGCATTGCAGTCGCGATGCTCCAGCGCTGGCCGGTCAAGGTGCCGATCAAGTGCTTCACCGAGCGCCTCGCGCCAGAAGAGACGCTGGAGACGACGGTCCGCACGATCGACACGTTCTTCCCGGTCGCGGTCGGCGGCACCTACTGCATTCCGGGTCCGTTCGGCGCGGGCAAAACGGTTCTCCAGCAGACGACCGCGCGCTATGCGAAAGTTGACGTCGTGATTTCGGCCGCGTGCGGCGAACGTGCCGGCGAAGTCGTGGAAACGCTGAAGGAGTTCCCCGAGATCGTGGACCCGAAGACGGGGCAGTCGCTCATGAAGCGCACGATCATCATCTGCAACACGTCCTCGATGCCGGTCGCCTCGCGTGAAGCGTCGGTGTACACGGCCGTGACGCTCGCCGAATACTTCCGCCAGATGGGGCTTAACGTCCTCGTCCTTGCGGACTCCACCTCGCGCTGGGCGCAGGCCATGCGTGAACTTTCCGGACGTCTTGAGGAGATTCCGGGCGAAGAGGCGTTCCCCGCCTACCTCGAGTCGCGCATCGCCGCGTTCTACGAGCGTGCGGGACGCGTCAAGCTGAAAGGCGGCGCGACGGGTTCGGTCACGATCGGCGGCACGGTCTCGCCTGCGGGCGGCAACTTCGACGAGCCGGTCACCCAGGCGACGTTGAAGGTCGTCGGCGGCTTCCACGGCCTCTCGCGCGCCCGTTCCGACGCACGTCGCTATCCGGCCATCGACCCGCTCGACTCCTGGAGCCACTACAACTCCGTCATCGACCAGGACCGCGTCGAGAAGGCCCGCGCGATTCTCCGCAAAGGCAACGAGGTTGGACAGATGATGAAGGTCGTCGGCGAAGAAGGCACGTCCCTCGCGGACTTCACGACCTACCTCAAGGCCGAATTCCTCGATGCGGTGTACCTCCAGCAGAACGCGTTCTCCGACTCCGACGCGACGACGCCGATCGAGCGTCAGCGCGTGATGTTCGACGTCGTCGAGAAGGCGCTCCTCACGGACTACGCCTTCACCGAGAAGCCCGACACGCGCAAGTTCTTCATGGACCTCCAGCAGACCTTCATCGACTGGAACGACAAGCCGTTCACCTCGGCGGAGTTCGCGTCGCTGAAGCAAACGCTCATCGAAAAGATCACGGCCGCCGCCGCTGAGAAATAATCGAATAATCGGAATAACCGAATAATCGAATGATTGCGGTTTAGGGAATCGTCAGTTCACTTCACTCTTAAGAAAGGATAATTGGATCGGTTGATGGAGAGATAACGAAGACGACTTAGTCCATTCGATTATTCGATTATTCAACTATTCGATTATTAAACCAAGATGTTCAACAACAAAGTCTATCACAAGATCGACGCGCTCTCGGGCTCCATCGCGACCCTTCGCGCCGAAGGCGTCAAGTACAACGAGATCGCCGAGGTCGAGTCCCGCGCGGGCACCTCGCTCGCCCAGGTCATCAAGCTCGACGGACCGAACGTGACGCTCCAGATCTTCGCAGGTGCGCGTGGCGTCGACACGGCCGCCAAGGTGCGCTTCCTCGGCGAGACGATGAAGGTGCCGTTTTCGGATGCCCTTCTCGGTCGCGCCTTCACGGGCGCCGGCGTGCCGCGTGACGGGGGCCCTGCGATCAACGAGAACCCCTCGCCGATCGGCCAGCCCTCGGTCAATCCGGCGAAGCGCATCATGCCGAACCAGATGGTGCGCACGAACATTCCGATGATCGACCTGTTTAACTCGCTCGTGAAGAGCCAGAAGCTCCCGATCTTCGCGAAGGCCGGCGAGCCGTACAACGAGCTCCTCGCGCGCATCGCGCTGCAGGCCGACTCGGATGTCATCGTCATCGGCGGCATGGGGCTTAAGTACGACGAGTATCTCAAGTTCCGCACGACGCTCGACAAGTCGGGCGCGCTCGCGAAGACCGTGATGTTCGTCCACACGGCCGCCGACCCGACGGTCGAGT
>CAMAHK010000120.1 GCA_945834475.1 uncultured Verrucomicrobiota bacterium | reverse complement strand
GCTCAGATGCCGAGGTCAGTCAAGACCGCGCAGCGGTGTTGACTGACCGAGTACTCGTGGAAAAAGAAAACTGCTGCGACTTGACAGTCTAACGATTAAAATCGTATAATACACGCGTTTTGCGGCGATCCGGCGGGTCGAACCGAGGGGTTGTGCTAACTTTAAACAGAGGTTAAGGAGAGAAAAATGGCGATGAATAACCAGTTGCTGGCTGTTGTCCAGCACATTGAGAATGAGCGTGGCGTGAGCCGTGAAATCGTGTTGACGGCGATCGAGCAGGCGATTCAGCAGGCGGCCCGCAAGAATGTCAACGTCACGAACGATCTCCGCGTTGTCATCGACCGTAAGGATCTCTCCCTCCATGTTTTTGACACGCTCGTCGCGTCCGACGAAGATGTCGGCCCGGGCTTCATCTCGCTCGCCCGCGCGGCGCGCTTCAATCACGGTAATCCGGTCGCCGAGGGCGACACGATTGAAATCGAGATGCCGGCGGCGCGTCTCGGGCGCATCGCGGCGCAGACCTCGCGCCAGATGATTATGCAGAAGATCCGCGAGGCCGAGCGCACGAACACGTTCTCCGAATACAAGGACCGCATCGGCGACATCGTCTCCGGCACGGTTTCGGCGATTTCCCGCCGCGACATGTACGTGACGGTTGGCAAGACCGAGATGGTTCTGCCGGCGAAGGAGCGCATCCCGACCGAAGAGTATCAGGTCGGCGATCCGATCAAGGCGATCATCCTCCGCGTCGATCCCGAGGCGAAGGGCCCGAGCGTTGTCATTTCGCGTGCGAGCGGCAAGTTCGTCGAGGCGCTTTTCCGTCTGGAGGTTTCCGAAATCGCCGACGGTGTCGTCGAGATCATGGGCGTCAGCCGCGATCCCGGTTACCGCGCGAAGCTCGCGGTCCGTACGGCGAACGAGAACGTCGATCCGGTCGGTGCATGCGTCGGCCAGCGCGGCACACGCGTCCGCTCGATCGTGAGTGAGCTCTCTGGCGAGAAGATCGACATCGTCCGCTGGAACGAAGATATCCGCCAGTACGTCGCCCAGGCGCTTGCACCGGCGAAGCTCGAGTCCATCGAGGTTGATCCGGTTCAGCCGAACACGGTGCATGTCGTCGTGGCGGCCGACCAGTATTCGCTCGCGATCGGCAAGCGCGGTCAGAACGTGCGCCTCACGACGAAGCTCACGGGCTGGCATGTCGAGATCAAGAAGTCGATGGCGACGGCCTCGTTCGAAGACCAGAAGGCCGAGGCGATCAAGGAGCTCGCCGAGATGTTCAGCGTCTCGACGGCGGTGGCGACGCAGATGGCTGATGTGGGCTATCTCACGGTCGACGGCATTGCCGAGGAAGACGAGGCGAGCTTCATCGCCGCGACGGGCCTTGACGAAGTTCAGGCGAAGGGTATTTACGCGGCGGCCAGGGCGGTTGCCGAACTGACCACGGGCAACGACGGAGACGCTGAATAACCATGACTAGAGAAGAGATCTTGAAGAAGCGCGAAGAGAAGCGTGCCCGTGCCGCGGCTTTGAATGCGCAGTTCTTCGCCGAGCAGAAGGCGAAGCTTGAGGAACACCTTCGCATCGCGAAGGAAGCGGCGGAGGCTTCGTTCCGCGGTGCGTCCTCGCCCGCGGCGTCGACACAGCCGAAGGTTGAGGTGGTGAAGAAGGTTGAGGTTGAGGTGAAAGGTGAACAGCGGAAGGAAGCTCCTGCTGTGCCCGCCAAGCCGACGCTGCGCATGGCTCCGGGCTACAAGCCGAAACCGGCGGTGAGTGCGGTGGCGACGTTTGGCAAGACCGGGCTTTCCAGCACGGGCTTCAAGCCGCTCGCCGGTTCTCGTCCCGCCCATAACGCCACGATTTCCATTTCCGTCGCGGCCGCGCCGAAGCCGAAACCGCCGAAGCCGACGGCCGACTTTGACGACGAGCCCGGCAAGAAGGGCAAGAAGAGCCGCGAAGGGCTCAAGAGCTTCGAGAAGCAGCGCGGTCCCGCGCGTGTCGCGCCGGTCGTGCCCGCGCAGGGCAGCCGCATCTCAGTCAACGAGGATGCGAAGGAGATTTCGATTCGCGGCGCGGTGATCGTCAAGGATCTCGCGGCGAAGCTCAACATTAAGCCGAACCGCCTGATCGCGGACCTCATGGGTCTCAAGATCCTTGCGTCGATCAACCAGCGTGTCGAGCCGGACGTGGCGACGAAGGTCGCCGAGAAGTATGGCTTCAAGGTCATCATTGAGCATGCCCGCGACAAGGCCGCGGCAAAGCCGGTCATGAGGGCGATCGACGCCGACGACCTGATTCCGGAAGATGCGCCCGAGACGCTGAAGCCCCGTGCGCCGGTCATCACGTTCCTCGGCCACGTCGACCACGGCAAGACGACGCTCATGGACTGGATCCGCAAGGAGCATGTCGCCGCGGGCGAAGCGGGCGGCATCACCCAGCAGATTTCGGCCTACCAGGTCGAGATCGCCGGCAAGCAGATCACGTTCCTCGACACCCCTGGCCACGCCGCGTTCTCCGCGATGCGGGCGCGCGGCGCACAGATCACCGACATCGCGGTGCTCATCATCGCGGCCGATGACGGCATCATGCCGCAGACCGAAGAGTGCATCAAGGTCGCGCGTCAGACCGGCGTCCAGATCATGGTCGCGATAACGAAGTGCGACAAGCCGACGGCGAATCTCGATCGCGTGAAGCAACAGCTTCAGAAGCGCGGCCTCACGCCGGAAGACTGGGGCGGCGACATCATCTGCTGCCCGGTGTCGGGCGTGACGGGCGAGGGCGTGGACGCGCTTCTCGAGAACATCCTTGTGCAGGCTGAAGTCCTCGAGCTTCAGGCGAACCCGAACCGCCGCGCGAACGGCTACGTCATCGAGTCCGAGCTCCAGCAGGGGCTCGGTCCGTGTGCGACGTTGCTCGTCACGGGCGGTACGCTCAAGGTCGGCGACGCGATTCTCATCGGCGAGCACTTCGGCAAGGTCCGTGCGCTCATCGACGACCACGGCCGCCGTATCAAGGAAGCGCCGCCGGCGACGCCGGTGAAGTGCACGGGCCTTTCGGGCGTGCCCGAGGCCGGCAGCGAGTTCCGCGTCATGCTTGACGAGAAGCGTGCGCGTACGCTCGCCGAGCAGACTGCGCAGGAGAAGAAGGAAGAGGCGCTCGCGAACTCGAAGGCGGCGACGCTCGATGCGCTCATGAGCGCGATGGCGGCCGAAGGCAAGCGCGAGCTCAACGTGATCGTCAAGTCCGACACGCAGGGCTCGCTCGAGGCGATCGTCCAGGCGCTCAACGAGATCAAGAGCGAGAAGGTTGGTCTCAATATCATCGGCACCGGCACGGGCAACGTGTCGCTGACCGATGTCAAGAGCGCCGCGGCCGGCAAGGCCGTCATCGTCGGCTTCGACATCGGCAACGACTCGGGTGTTCAGAGCCAGGCGCGTCACGATGGCGTCAGGATCAACTCCTTCCGCATCATCTACGAGCTCATCGACCACGTCAAGAACTGCATGCTCGACCTCTTGCCGCCAGAGTACAAGGAGGTCGTCCTCGGACACGCCGAGATCAAGGCGATCTACGACATCGGCAAGCTCGGCAAGATCGCGGGTTCCCAGATGCTCGACGGCAAGCTCGTCGCGAAGGAGAAGTACCGCATCATGCGCAAGGGCGCGCAGGTGTGGGATGGCAAGGTGCAGACGCTCCGCCACTTCAAGGACGAGGTGAAGGAAGTGACGGGCCAGCAGGAATGCGGCGTGTGCTTCGCGAACTACGAAGGCTTCCAGGCCGGCGACACGATCGAGTGCTACTCGCTCGAAGAGCTGCCGCGCAGCCTCTGAGTTCTCGATGATCCTGTCAGTTGCATTGCTAGCGGTTACGGCAGTCGGGCATTTCGCTCAGGCGAATCCCGATTACCGTGTTTCCTTGGACATCCCGTTCCGGGCGGACCTGCGACGGGCGCGGGGCGTGTCCGTCGGGCCGCATCGCCTTTCGCGAGGATCTTGAAAAGGGACACGAGGCCGAAGACCTTCCGGAAGGATCCGACGCGGGCCAAGGCCTGGCGCGAGTTCCGCTGTGCAAACGTGTATGAGCCCGAACTGTTCAAGACGAAGTTTCGTGTCCCTTGCCCTCGCGGGTGGCGTCGGGACG
>CAMAHK010000119.1 GCA_945834475.1 uncultured Verrucomicrobiota bacterium | reverse complement strand
GGAACGGCTCGCGCAACACTCCCAGCGGGAAGTTATCAACAACCTGCGTTTAGCGCCGCACATTTGCGTTTAGTTTCGCCGACGGCAGCACAATCGTGGAATTTTTCGATTGCTTCGATGGACTTGACGCCATACGACGCGCTGAGTTCTTTGAGCACTGCGGGAGAGAGGAAGGCCGGCAACGTCGGCCCGAGCCGGATGTCCTTGATGCCGAGATGCAGGAGCGTCAGCAAGACCAGCACGGCCTTCTGCTCGTACCAGCTCAGCACGAGTGTGAGCGGCAGGTCGTTGACACCGCAGCCCAGCTCCTTCGCGAGCGCAAGCGCCACCTGAATCGCACCGTAGGCGTCGTTGCACTGTCCCATGTCCAGGAGACGCGGAATCCCCGCGACCGTACCGAGGTCCAAGTCGTTGAAGCGATACTTGCAGCAGCCGAGCGTCAGGACGATCGTATCGGCGGGCAACGCCTTGACGAGTTCCGTATAAGAGCTGCGCGACGAACGCGCCCCGTCACACCCGCCGACCAGATAGAGGCGCTTGACGGCGCCCGCCTTCACCGCATCAAGGATCTTCCGCGTGACAGCGAGAAGCGCGGCCCGTCCGCACCCGGTCGTCACCGTGCGGCCACCGTTCAATCCCGTGCGCACCTGGTCCTCGGCATACCCGCCAAGTTCCTTCGCGCGAGCGATGACCGGCGCGAAGTTCTTCTCGCTGCCGATGTGCCTGAGGCCCGGGAAGGCCACGACACCCGTCGTGAAGACGTTCGCCCGATAGCTGTCGCGCGGCGGCATCAGGCAGTTCGTCGTGAAGAGGAACGCGCCCGGAACGTTCTCGAACTCCCGCTGCTGGTTTTGCCAGGCCGTGCCGAAATTGCCTTTGAGCTGCGCGTATCGGCGCAGCTTCGGATAACCGTGGGCCGGCAGCATCTCGCCGTGCGTGTAGACGTCGACACCCTGCCCTTCGGTCTGCTGCAGGAGAAGTTCGAGATCGCGCAAGTCGTGTCCCGAAACAACGATGAACGGCCCCTTCCGGATTGTCAGCGAAACCGATGTCGGCACCGGATCGCCATAGGTCTCGGTGTTGGCACGGTCCAGCATCGCGAGCGCGTCGAAGCCGAACTTGCCGACCTCCAGGGCCAGCGCCAGCAGGGACTTCTCGTCCGCCTGAGAACAGCCGATTCGGCGCAGCGCCCTGTAGAAGAAGAGTCCCGTGTTCTGACTGCTGTAGCCGAGCACGTTCGCGTGATGGACATAGGCCGCGAGCCCGCGAAGGCCGAAGAGGACGAGGGACTTGAGACTGCGAATGTCCGTCGGCTCGTCCCAGAGCCGCGAAAGATCGTAATCTTCCGCGTCGCCAAGCCGATGCTTCTCCGACCGGACGCATCCCGTCAGCGACCGCAATTCCTCCGGATCGAAGTTGACGTTCGTCAGCGTCGCAAAGAGCGCGCGGGCGACCAGCGCGTCCGTCCGATCGGCAATGTGCGCTTCGCGACCCTTGGCCGCGCGGGCGAGTCCGATCAGCGCCCCCGTGAGTTCGTCCTGAGCCCGAGCCGCCTCGGACGTCTTGCCGCACACGCCTCCGGCGGTGCATCCCGTATGATGCGCGGTCTGTTCGCACTGATAGCAAAACATGATAGTCCTCCTGCTTCACGCAGCCGGAAACCATTCCCGGCCGTCAGCAGGAAGAATATCACGTCAGGCGGAATCCCGCAGTTAGAGAAGCAACGCCCAACCCAAATTGTTCGGATTACTTCTGAGCCCAGTCCGCAAAGAATGCTTCGAGCGGTAGCAGAATTCTGAAATCGCGATAACCCGCGCCCCTTCAGTTCCGTCAGCATCAAGCAAACCTCAACCCTACGGCATCTCAACCGCAACCTTGAAAAACTTGTAATCCCCCTTCGTCTCCTCCGTCACCGACTCCCACACCGTACCGCGGTGCGTCTCGCCCGCGGTGTCTCCAAGCCCCTTCGCCCCCAGCACCCGATACACGCGCTCCGCCCCGAGATCCGGCAACCACGTCACCCTCGGCACGCCGCCGACCATTTCAATCGACGCGACAAACCGCGCATCCGCCGCCGTCGGCTTAAGCCCGATCACACAACGCACCAAAACTCAACAAAATGGTTCTAAACCAAATGGTTGATTTTTCAGCCTCTCTTTTGCTACAATACTCACCATGAAACCCTTCAAATACGGATGTGTTGTCGGTGCGGACTTCTTCTGTCCGCGCCCCGTGCTACAGAATCGCCTGACTGAGTATATCCGAGACGGACAGAATGTCGTCCTTGTCGGTGAGCGACGCATGGGTAAGACGTCTCTCATCTTCGCCGCCTGCAAGACTCTCAAAGGATACCGAATGCTCTATGTCGACCTGCTGAACATCCGCACGGTATCCGATTTCTGCAATCGCGTTGCGACTGCCGCAGCCCAGATGGGCAAGAAGGCCTCCTTTGGCTCCCGAGCGATGAGCTTCATAGCCCGACTTCGCCCGACACTTTCGCTCGACCCTGAGAACGGCATGCCTGTGATATCTGTTGATACGCGGACAGCCGAAGACCCCCGTTCAATGACAGATGTCGTTTCCTTAATTGAGCGATTCGCAAAAGAAGAAAAGCTGTTTGTCGTCTTCGACGAATTTCAAGAAATCAAGAAGCTTGACGACAGCGAACAAGTCCTTGCCCTCTTGAGAAGTCGGATTCAACTTCTACCAGACACATGTTTCGTCTTCTCCGGTAGCGTTCGCGCTGACATGGTCTCCATCTTCACGGATCCCGCCAGCGCCTTCTACAAGTCCGCGCTAACACTTGAGGTATCCAACATCCCCGACGATGATTTCATTCCTTTCCTTCTTCGGAGATTCAATTCCGGCAACCGAAAGGCCGATCCTGACTTCATCCGCTACATCCTTGAGTTCACGAACCGCACGACAGGCGACGTACAGCAATTATGCGCCGCCGTTTGGAGTACGACTGAAGACGGGCAATACCTTCAAGAATCAAACATTGCCGCAGCCCTTCAGGACATCTTCGCCACCGAAGGCGGGCAATTCGAATTCCAGACCGCGAAACTGACACGCTACCAACTGAAAGCCCTCATTGCCATCGCCAAATTCGGAGGAGAAAAGGTTTACTCATCCGAGTTTCTTCAACGCGCCGAAATGCCCTCAACGACGACGCTGACAAAAGCCCTTAAGCGCCTGACCGACGATCGACTGATCTACAACTATCGAAAGAGCTACCGCTTCTTCAATCCATTCCTGCGAGCATGGATCGTCAACAGGGGATTCTGACAACAACCACCCGGGACGCGACACTCCTGTCGCATTGTCCGGCAACAGCCAAAGGAGACGCGACACTATCCCGGCCTCCGTAGCCTTGTCGAAGGAGGCTGTCGCGTCGCAAAGAAACCTTCCTCCACTTCCTTACGGCATCTCAACCACAACCTTGAAAAAGTTGTAATCCCCCTCTGTCTCCTCCGTCACAATCTCCCACACCGTACCGCGGTGCGTCTCGCCCGAACAGCCGAGCGGAGCGAGACAGCCGGAGGCCGCGGGTAACAGCCCCTTCGCCCCCAGCACCCGATACACGCGCTCCGCCCCAAGATCCGGCGACCACGTCACCTTCGGCACGCCCTCGACCATCTCAATCGATGCGCCAAACATCGCCTCCGACGCCGTCGGCTCAAGTCCTATCCGTGAACAACCCTCCTAATGTATATTTATACTTGAGTAGGGTGTTCCGGCTAGAAATTACGCAAAGGAATCAATTTAAGCGACATTGCACAAACAATGCCGTCGCTTCCTCACCCCCTAACATGCCACCAACTTGACGCATTACCAGTCTCACAAATGAGAGACTCAAGGTCCCCTTTGATCTCTTTCAGGCAATCTTACCGAAAAAGAACCGTAAATCAACCACCTGTGAAAGTGTCAACTTTAAGTCAGGACTTGACTGTGTGGATTTTTATCGCAGAGACTCAGAGGCACAAAGTGTTAGCTTTGTACACATCCCCGCTCTGTGCCTATCAGCCTTCGTGCCTCTGTGTTAAAAAACAACACCTTATATTTGCCCAAGAATAGCTTTGCGTTTTTCTTCGTATTCGCTTTCACTGATAAAATCTGAGGCTTCGTGCATAGCCGTGGGTGACTTCTACCCTCAATTCGGCGAG
>CAMAHK010000118.1 GCA_945834475.1 uncultured Verrucomicrobiota bacterium | reverse complement strand
GCGCGGAACTCGAACTTGTTGCCCGTGAAGGCGAACGGCGAGGTGCGGTTGCGGTCCGTCGTGTCGCGCGGCAGCACGGGCAGCGTGTCGACGCCGACGCGCAGGGAGGGGCCTTTACCCTGCCTCGCCGTGGGGTCACGGCGGGTACTCTGCGCGGCGGTATCTCGGCGGGTACTCTTTTCGATCGAGTCGAGAACCTCGTTCAGTTCGTCGCCGAGGAAGATCGAGATGATCGCGGGCGGCGCCTCGTTCGCGCCGAGGCGGTGGTCGTTGCCCGCGCCGGCCGTCGTCATGCGGAGGATGTCGGCATGGAAGTCGATCGCACGGATAATCGCGAGCAGGACCGTCAGGAAGATCGCATTCTCGCGCGGATTCGCCCCCGGCGTCAGCAGGTTGCGTCCGCCATACGCGATGGACCAGTTGCAGTGCTTGCCCGAACCGTTCACGCCCTCGAAGGGCTTCTCGTGAAGGAGGCAGACGAGGTCGTTCGCCTCGGCCGTCTGACGCAGCACCTCCATGATCATCATGTTGTGATCGACGGCGAGGTTCAGGTCCTCGAACATCGGCGCGAGTTCGAACTGCGCCGGCGCGACCTCATTGTGGCGCGTCTTCGCCGGAATGCCGAGCTGCCAAAGGCGTTCCTCGACCTCGGCCATGAACTTGAGGATCCGCGGACGGATCGAGCCGAAGTAGTGGTCGTCGAGCTGCTGGTGCTTCGCGGGCGCCGCGCCGAAGACGGTGCGGCCGGTCTGCAACAGGTCGGGACGCTTCAGGTAGTACTTGCGGTCGATGAGGAAGTATTCCTGCTCCGCGCCGAGCGTCACTTCGACATGCGCCTTCTTCTGGCCGAACTTCTTCATCAGCCGCTCGGTCGCGCGCGAGACCGCCTGGATGGAGCGGAGAAGCGGCGTCTTCATGTCGAGCGTGTCGCCCGTGAACGAGCAGAACGCCGTCGGAATGCAAAGGGTCGCGCCGTGCGCGTGGCGCTTCAGAAACGCCGGCGAAGTCGGATCCCACGCCGTATAGCCGCGCGCCTCGAAGGTCGAGCGGAGTCCGCCCGAGGGGAACGACGACGCGTCGGCCTCGCCGCCGATCAGGTTCTTCGCCGAGAACTTGTAGACCGCCTGCGCCGGACCCGCCGGATCGAGAAACGCGTCGTGCTTCTCGGCCGTACCGCCGGTGAGCGGCTGGAACCAGTGCGTGAAGTGCGTCGCGCCGTTTTCGAGCGCCCACGTCTTCATGCCCTCGGCGACCGCATCGGCAATCGTCGGGTCCAGTGGCTTGGAGTCGCGCATCGTCGCAAGAAGCTTCGCGGCAACGGTTTTAGACAAATACCTGCGAATCGCCTTCTCTGAAAAGACGTCCGCACCATAGTTGGAGAGTGTCTGATCCATCATAGGTGTTGCTGCATATTATAGCAAAATGCGCCGTCTTCAGGGGCGGCCTTCTTCCGCCTCGGGATCGATCAATAGACAACCGAGGATGAGCGCGGCGAAAAGTCCAAGCGCGACGGAAAGCGACGTGAGTTCCGCGAGATGCCCGATGAGCGGCGGTCCCATGAAGTAGCCGAGAAAACCCATCGAGCCGAGGAATGTGATTGCGGACGCGGCCGGCATCGACGGCGTGCGGTTCGCCTTCGAGTAGAGAATCGGCACCAGCGCCGAGATGCCAAACCCCGTCACGGCGAATCCCATCGTCGCGGTCAGGTGCAGCGCAAGACCTGTCAACGCTAGATACGGCGCGGCGAGCGCGAGAGCGAGTCCGAGCGAGACAAGTCCGCAATAGGCATGGAGGATCCGCTTCGCGCCCCACCGCATCACCAGGCGGTCGGTCACGAAACGGCCGACCGTCATCGCGCCCATCACCGCGCAGAAGCCCCACTTCACGCGCGTCACCGGCGCGGACAGGGAATCGCGATAGAAAACACCCACCCAGTCACTCACGGCACCCTCACAGCCCATGATGACGAGCGCGGCCAATCCGAGCGCAAAAAGCGCGCGGTCGGGACGCCGCCAGCCCTTCGCCGTCAACGGCCCGCCCGTCCCGTCGTCCGGCAGATGACGTGCCAGCACCAGATGCGCAACACTGGCGAGCGCAATCGTCAGCCCGATCCGGAAGCCTGCCGGAACCGCCAGCAGCGTCGCACCCAGGGCTAGAATTCCGCCGGAGAAGCACGTGACGCTGAACATGCCGTGAAACGAATTCATGATGCTCCGCCCGACCTGCTTCTCGACGATACCGCCCTGGGTGTTGACGGCGATGTTGAAGAGGTTGCCGCAACAACCAAAGGCCGCGATGGTGCCACACCAGATGGGCAACGGTGCCCGAAAAAGAAAGCAGGCAGCCACTCCGAGACCTGCCGCCAGATAAGCCGAGGCTGCCAAGATCAGGCCGCGACGCGAGCCGATCCGCGCGAAGAACGCGCTCGCAAAGGTGAAACTCACGAGGTTCCCGCACGGACCCGAGATCAGTAACCAGCCGAGCTCGGAGGCGTTAAGTCCGAGCAAGACCTTCAGATCATCAATCGACGACACCCACGAGGCGCACACAAAGCCGAGGATGGCGAAGTACCCGGCGACCGCGACGCGGGAGCGCGTCATTTGAGACGCCCCTTCGACAGCGCCGCGCCGGCAATCAGCAGAACGAGACCGGGAATCAGAAAGACCTGATAGCGTTCGGCCGCGCGTTCGGCCTCTTCGTTCTGCTCCTTCGCCGCGACCTGGCGGAGGAACTTGCGGTAGATCGCACCGAGCGTCGTCTCGGCCGTGCCCGCCGTCGCGAGCGGTACGTAGCGTCCCTTCGACGCGGCAGCAATCGCCTTGAGCGCCGTCTCCTCAAGCTTCACGGTGACGGGCTGGCCCTGGAACTTCTGGATGCCGCGGCCGTCTTCGGACGGAATCGTCGCGCCGACGCGCGGATCGCCGATGCCGACGGTAAAGATCGGAATGCCGCGCTTCTTTGCGAGCTCGGCATTCGCAAGCGCCTCGCCGCGCAGATCGCCGCCGTCGGAAATGAGAATGATCGCATTGTGGTCGTCGGCCGCCGGATCGAGCGCATCAAGCGCGGCGCGAATCGCCGAGCCGAGATCCGTCTCGCCGCGCGGCGCGGATTCGGGCGTCAGCTGCTCAAGGGCACTCCGGAGGAACCCGCGGTCCGAAGTAAGCGGACAGATCACAAGGCCCGTCCGCCGGAACGCGACAAGCGCACAGCGGTCGCCCGCCAGCGAATCGATCAGGTCGGCGACGTCGGCCTTCGTCCGCTCCAGCCGGTTCGGCCGCACATCCTCGGCGAGCATCGACCGCGAAACGTCGATCGCGACGACGACGTTGCGACTCCGCTCAACGAACTTCTCCGTCGTCTTGCCCCACTGGGGACGCGCCGCCGCGAAGAGCGAGAGGAAGAGCCCCGCGAGAATGCACACGGCCTGAAGTCCCCACAGGTTCACGCCGGGCGGCATCAGCCGCGTCCGCAGCGCCGGCGCGACAAGCCGCGCCAACGCCTTCTCGCGACGCGCCCGCAGAAACGCCCAGAAGAGCCCCGCCAGAGGAACGAGGACGACCAGGATCAGAAAGAGCGGATTGGCAAAGCGCACGGTTACTTCGTCTCAAAGGCGCCCAGAGGCAGCTCGGTCATCGTCGTCATCAGTCCGCCCTTCATGTCGCGGTAGCGCGTGTTGCCGCCCCAGATCGGACACTCCATGTTGCTCTGCCCCGACGCGAACCACACCTCACCGACGAGAATGTCCTTCAGCTCGACCGTATCGCGCGGCTTCGAGAAAAGGTGCGCGAACCAGTCGTCCGCCTCCTCGACGACCGTCATCGTCCGCCCCACAGCCGTAGCCTCCAGCGGCTCGAGTTCGACCTGCCAGCGCCCGTAGGTGTCGGGACGCACCGTCTTCGTCTGGCCGGCGAACGAAACCGTCACGCGCGAGGGCAACGAATGGATCTCATTGAGCGTGCCCCACACGGGAACCTTCATCCCGCGCTGCAGCACCGCGCCATCCGCAAACGGCGCACCCATCTCGATCTTCGCGGAAGCGGAAAGCAAAGCCGCCACTGTCGCCGACAGAACCATCAGTTTCTTCATCTCGATCAACTCCATTTGAATAGATTTGTATTATACCAAATCTTCCACCCCGTACAATGACCATTCACCTGGAGATCAGGGCTGACGCATTAAAAACTTCCAAAGGTTCCTTGAAGAGGGGGAACGGGATT
>CAMAHK010000117.1 GCA_945834475.1 uncultured Verrucomicrobiota bacterium | reverse complement strand
CCGCGCGCGTCCGAAGTGCTTCTTGCGCGGGTCCTCCACCCGCTTATCCTGCTGAAGCTCGGGAGGGCATAACGCAAGATCCTCTTCGATAGCGTCGAGTTCTCGCGCTTCGACGCGCACATGGGCGTCGCCAATGCGACGATCCGCAATTCGCGCCTCGGACAACATGGGCATCAACGCGATCGGCTGCGGTACGTTCCGCGTCGAGGACACGGAGATCCGCGGTCCCGGCGTCTTCAATTTGCGCGACGACTACGGCAGCACCTGGGAGGGCGACTTCATCGTCAAGAACTGCAAGCCCGTCCGGCTGAGTCCGAACACCTACATGTTCCGCAATCTGAAGGTGGTGAAATGAGTGTGCGGGGGTTGGCCCGACCCCAGCGATTTGAGGAGAGAATATGTGAAGACGAAGGCAATAGTTGGTGTTGCGATGGCACTGCCGCTGGTGGCGGCGCTGGCGGAGACGTATGCGAATGTCTCTGGTGAGGGAACGATCGAAGTGCTGGGCCTTGAGAAGGGTCTGGTTGTGGTCGTGCGGTAGATGATATATTTGAATTTGCTTCTGCCGTATGTTATACTACATCTCGGTTTAGTAAATGGAGATTTAGTTTGTGAAGTTCTATGGACGTACAGAAGAAGTTGAGCTTTTGCGCAAAACGCGTGAGCTTTCGCAGAAGTTCGCTCAGTTCATCGTCGTCACAGGACGTCGCCGTGTTGGCAAGACCGAGGTCATCAAGCAGGCTCTCAATGACGGACAGGGCGATTTTGTCTATCTGCTGATTACCAAGCAGACCGAGAAGTCCTTGTGCGCCGATCTGCAGCGGGATCTTGAGACGGCTGCGGGTGGAAGGGTGCGGATTCACGGTCGGTGCGATCGGGTGATTGACATTGTCAAGGAACTGTTTGAGGAAGCGCAGCGAGGGCCGTTGACGGTAGTCATTGACGAGCTTCAGGAGATGGACAAGGTCAATCCCTCGTTCTTCGGCGCCTTGCAGGGACTGTGGGATGAGTATCACAATCGGGTCCAGCTCAATCTTGTTGTATCCGGAAGCGTGAACCGGCTGATGAACAAGATTTTCTTCAGTTACGGCGAGCCGTTGTACGGACGCAATACCGGGAGGTTGGAGATCAAGCCGTTTCCGGTGAGCGTACTGAAGGAGATCCTTGCCGATTTCAGTCCCGGCTACTCGGCTGAGGACCTGTTGGCACTTTGGACGTTCACCGGCGGTGTTGCACGGTATGTCGAATTGCTGATGACGGCGGGGGCTTTTACGCGGGAAAAGATGATCGAGGCGATTTTCGGTCGCCTGACCGCGTTTCAGGACGAAGGCAAGATTGTGCTGATGGAGGAGTTCGGCACCGATTACGCGACCTATTTTTCGATTTTGGCGGCCATCGCTTTCGGGCACACGAAGTTCGCCGAAATCGGCAATGACCTGGGCATGGAGGTCGGAACGTTCCTCGCCAACCTGAATGAGAAGTACGAGCTCATTTCCCGTGTGCGGCCGTTTTTGGACAAGGAGCGTTCGAAGAACTCCGTCTACCGAATTGAGGATTGCTTCTTCCGATTCTGGTTCAGGTTTGTCTTCAAGTATCAGTCGCTGATCGTCCTGGGGCGGCAAGGCCAGTTGCAGGCGCTGGTGAACCGCGATTACGGCGTCTTCAGCGGGTATGCACTTGAGCGGTATTTCCAGTGGAAGATGATCTGCGAGTCCGACTGCACGAACATGGGCGGTTGGTGGGATCGTAAGGGCGAGAATGAAATCGACCTCATCTGTGAAAACGAACTGAATGAAACGATTGACTTCTACGAGATCAAGGTAGACGAAAGCCGGTACGATCAAACGGCATTGGAGGCAAAGGTGTCCGCGTTCCTGCAGAAGCATCCGGAGAAAAGCGCCTGGAAGCGTACGCTTTCGCTTTTGACGCTCAAGGATATGTAGACGGTTGCTGGGCGGTGTTGACGAATGAAAGGAAACAAGGCATGAAGATGAAGACACTGGTTGGTGCGGCGCTCGTCGCTGCGGTTTGGTCGCCTCGTCTGCCTTTGCAGGCGTGAAGGAGACGGATTGGGCGAAGATCGAGACGCCCGATTCCTGGACACCGGATACACCGCTCGAGGTGAAGATCACGCTGAAGGGGACTGTCCCCGCGGGTCAGCAGATCTGCAGCCATCTCCAGTGGATGAAGAAGGCGGGCTGGGGTGGGTTCCTTTCCTGGGTCCCGGGTAAGGCAGCGGAGAGCGGCAAGACGTATGTCTTCAAGCACAAGCCGAAGATGAAGGACGGTCTTGATCGCATCAACTGCCTTTGCTTTCTCGCGCCGGACGGCGACTTCAAGAAGAAGACGAAGTCCGACAACGTCGGCGTGCCGCTCCCGGGCGGAAAACTGCCGGGCGAGAAGCCCGCGTCGTCGAAGCCGGATACCGTTACCTTCAAGAAGTCGTACATCTGGCTCGAGGAACCGCCGAAGCCGGCGAAGGGCGCGAGCTTCGGCTGCAATCTCGTCCTCATCGACGCCGATGAAGGCGCCGGCCGCGGCAGGATGGTCTGGGGCGCCGATCTTGGCGAAACGGCCTCCGGCTGCGGTGTCGTCACCCTCCTTCCCTGACCACATACCTCCTCCCGCGATGAACAAGACAACCTCCCGATCCGTTCTGCCGTTTTTCCTGGCGCTGGCGATCACCCTGACGTCCGAGGCCGGCGTTCTCTTCGACCACGCGACCGCACCGTGGAATGCGCTGAGGGATGCGTAGCTACGCGCCGTGGCCGCCGCCGCGAAGCGGTTCAAGGATCGTGATGCCGGGGCGGCTGCCGTGCGCAAGATTCGCGTCTTCTTCCTCGACAAGGAGACGGCGATGAATCCGAATCTCAACTTCGGTCAGGCGATTCCGGGACGTTGCGCGGGGCGCGGTATCGGACTCATCGACACGCGCTTTTTCGCCAATCGTCTTTTCGATGCGTTCGCGATTCTCGAACGGACGGGGGATCTCACCGCTGAGGATCTGACTGGATTGAAAGTGTGGTTCGCGCGGTATCTCGACTGGATGATGACGAGTTCCATCGGGCTCGATGAACAGGACGAGCACAACAACCACGGGACGGCCTACGATCTTCAGGCGGCGACGTACGCGCATTTTGTCGGCAAGGACGACCTCGCGCGGAAGATTCTTGAGAACGACACGAAGAAGCGCATGGCCTCGCAGATTCAGCCCGACGGCAGCCAACCGCATGAACTTGCCCGTACGCGCTCGTTCACGTATGCGACGATGAACGCGACGCTCTTCTGCGAGTTGGCCCTCCTCGGCGAGAAGATCGGCGTTGATCTCTGGTGCTATGAGACAAGCGACGGACGCTTGATCAAGAAGGCCGTCGAGTGGCTGATTCCGTACTGGCACGGTGATCGCCCGTGGACGCATCAGCAGATCACGCCGATTCCAAAGGACATCGGCCGCGACGCGCTCGCGATCTATCAGCACTTCACGTAGGAGTTCTTTGCGGCGATTCCTCCGGGTGCCCTGCTTGCGGAGATTCAGACGTTTCCGTCTTCAGGAGACATCGTGAAGCCCGAACTCATCTTCCGCCTGCCGTTTGACGGTACCGCCGAGGCAGCGGTCGGCGGACAGCCGAAGCCGCTTGTTGCGCGCAATCTCCAGTTCGTGCCGAGACGCCAGGGAGAGGCCCTGCGCGTCGTTGGCATCGCCACCATCTTGTCGAAGATGCAACAAAACAAGCGTACGACTTCGTTTTGGCAGTATATCGTGCATTGTACCCTACC
The DNA here is from genome assembly GCA_945834475.1 of uncultured Verrucomicrobiota bacterium. Lineage (GTDB taxonomy): Bacteria > Verrucomicrobiota > Kiritimatiellia > RFP12 > UBA1067 > UBA1067. The sequence continues at coordinate 662 of CAMAHK010000117.1, read as the reverse complement.
CAAGTATAAATATACATTAGGAGGGTGGCCGAGATTGATTTGTTGCATTTGCATAATTGTGCCAGGCATAATTATGGAAACGCTAGGAAATCTTTGGGGGCTCGCTTTGGGAGGCGTTTCATCGTAGGGTTTCTGCTGACCGAGGCGTAGTGTGGAAAAGGCAGTTTAACGGGGTGATTATTATAAATACTGAAAAATCTACCCCCTTAACTATCCTTTAACATGAGCGTATGATATACTGTATCCACGATAGGAGGAAGTGTGCGGACATTACTTGTTTCTTTTCTGAGAATTGCGATTGTCGTATTCGTGCTGTTTGAGATCGTCGGCATCACGTCGATTGATTGGTTTGTGTTTCATCCCGAGATGGTGCGTGAGACATATGATGCGGCGACGGAACGAATGACCGTGTCGTGCCGTTCGCTCAGGGTGCCGAGTTGTGTCGTCTGGCACAGTCCGCTAACGATGATGTGCGGTTTGTCGCCGTAGATGGAGCCGACCATACTGAAATCGCCGAGGTGTTAGGGGTCGACGCCTATCTCGATCTGCTGGCTGGCTTTGTTGCGGCTTATCCTATAACATTCCATGATTGTGCCAGGCACAATCATGGGGCGCATCTCTAGATTTTAAAGGATCTTCTCGTCTCTGAATGTTAGCGGAGT
>CAMAHK010000116.1 GCA_945834475.1 uncultured Verrucomicrobiota bacterium | reverse complement strand
TCATCAACCACTTGTTCTTGGGTATTATACCAAATCAGAATCTATCACTTTGCGCATGGCGGGCGGGTGAGCAGCGAGGACAGTCCCCGTGTGGGCATTTTCCGTCGGCATACCAAGAGGATCTTTCAATGACTTGCTCTTGCCGTTGCCGACACACAAGGCAGAACTCAGTCGGCGACGGGCGGGGACCCGTCGCGTTTAGAAAAAGCGGGGAGAAGCCGCATATGCCTTTCAGTCGATGGTAAACATCTGAAAGCCGACTGCGGCTTCGGACTCGACGACTCGAAAAGCTCAGATGCACTTTTGCTCAGATGCTCAGATGCCGAGGTCAGTCAAGACCGCGATAGCGGTGTTGACTGACCGAGTACCGATCAGTTGAAGATCGCCCGGAGAACGGCACCGGCTTTGGGGGCGGCCGTTCCGCCGCCGGAATCGCCATTCTCGATCACCATCGCGAGGGCGACGGTCGGATCCTCGGCGGGGGCGTAGGCAATGAACCACGTGTTCTTGCGACGCGTCGCGCCCCTGCCGACTTCGGCCGTGCCGGTCTTGCCGCAGGCCGTGACGGAGAGGCCTTCGCCCGCCCGCCAGCCAGTGCCGCGCTCGCGTCCATCGCCGTTGACAACCATCCGAAGGCCTTCGCGCACGACCCTCAGGTGCGCCTCGGGAAACGGCAGCTTCCGGCGTTCGGCGGGAAGATCGCGCTTGAGATGCGGCGTCACGAGATACCCCGTTCCAATCGCCCCTGCGACACGCGCCATCTGCAGGGGCGAGACCAGCAGCATGCCCTGACCGATCGACATTTGCGCGACATCGCCGAGGAACCACTTCTCATTATACATGCGCATCTTCCATTCGGCGGTCGGCACGGTCCCGGCCATGTCAACGCCGAAGTCGAGTCCCGTCTTCTGCCCGAGTCCAAACGCCCGTGCGGACCGCACGAGCAAGTTCGTGCCCGCTTCCATCGCGAGATTGCAGAAGTACGGGTTGCAGCTCTTCATCAGCGCGTGTCTCAGATCAAGCGTACCGTGTCCCCAGCGCGCCGCGCAATGGATCTTCATCTGTCCGAGTTCATAGACGCCCTGACAGTCATGCAGGAGATTGGGCGGCACGCCGGCGGCGAGTCCCGCCAACGCGGTAATCGGCTTAAAGGTCGAACCCGGCGCATAACCACCCCCGCAGGCGCGGTTCAGGAGGGGCTTGGCCGGATTCTTGGCATAGCGGTCGTAAAGCTCAGAGTTGAGCACGGGCACGAAATCGTTCGGATTGAATCCCGGTGCACTTGCGAGGGCGAGCACTTCACCCGTCTTAGGATTGATCACCGCTGCCGCACCCTTCAGTCCCCTCAGTTCAGCCTCGACCGCCGCCTGGATGTTCGCATCGAGCGACAGGCACAGGTCAAGTCCCTTCGAGGGTTCGACGACCGTCCACTCCTCAATTGCGAATCCGCGGGCATCGACCAGCACCTTGCGCTCGCCCGAGACTCCGCGCAAAAAGCCGTCATAATAGCTTTCGAGTCCGGCGCGTCCGCGCATCTCCGGCGCATAGAAGTTGTACTTCTCGTCCCCCGCGACCGCATCGCCGCGATCGCGGCCGACGTAACCGAGCAAGTGCGCCGCAAATGATCCGCGCGGATAGACGCGCTCGAACGTGTCTTCGACCTCGAAACCGGGGAACTCCTCGGCGCGTTCGGCGAAGATGGCGAGTTCGCGATCGTCCAGCTCCCGCCAGACCGTCAGCGGCAGCGCTAGGGATTGGCTGACGTGACGTCGGATCGTGCGCATCGACAGCGCTGAGGGACGTCCGATTGCCGCGCCGACGCGGGCAATGCCGTTGCTGATTTCCAGGACGGTTGCCTCCCACGTGCGCTTCTGAAAGGCTTCGGGACAGCACACGATCGACGACGCGACCCGGTTGTCGGCGAGGGGTTGACAATGACGGTCGAGGATCCGTCCGCGCGGACCGCCGACCAGGACGCTGCGCACGGACTGACGGTTGTTGATGTACCCGTATTGTGACGAGTCCGTGATCTGAACCTCGTACAGTCTCGTCGCCAATACAAGCAACCCCGCCAGGACAATCAGCGCGGCCACAGCCGACGAACTCAGTGCGCCAAGGTCGAGTCCCTCAAAGTCATTCCGCTTCATGGACCGCCGCCTTCCGTTCGACACGACTCAAAAGCGTCGCCACCGCCGCAACCGTCAGAACGCCGATCGGGAACGAGACGAGAATGCGCGTAAAGACGCTGCCGCTCAAGTCCGGCGTCCAGAGACAGAGCCAGACCTGATAGAGCGGAAACGCGAACGGCGCGATCAGGTACGGCAACTGCGTGAGGCGTGCCGCCGTGCCGACCAACAAAAAGAAACTGACACTCGTAAAGAACGGCAAGCTCGAGATCGCATCCTCCGACGCCCCCGCGCCGAGCGCCACGAGAATGGCGATAGCGACGGGAAAACGCACCGCAAAGCAGACGACCGCCGCCAGCAAAAGCGGGAAACCAACCTCCAGCACCTTCGGCAGCAGTTCCTCGCCCGCAGCGCCCAGAATAAGCGTCGCCACAGCAAGAACGAGTCGGACGGCATTATTTTTCACGGCGGATGAAGACGTCCTCAAGCGAATCGTAGTCGACGGACGGCAAAACCTGTCCCTCGAACAGATAAGTGCCGACCTCCAGGCCGCGCGGGAAAACGCCGCCAAGTCCGGACGTGACGACACGGGCACGCGGCGGCACGTTTTCCGCCCGCACAAGGTGCCGCAACACCAGATGCTCCTCGCCGCCGCCGGAAAGAATGCCGCGCGGCGGATTCGCCTCGCCCGTCTCGATCTGACAGGCGACCTTGATGCGCGAATCCGTCAGAAGCGTCACCTCGGCCGTGTGGAGCGTCACAGCCGTCACGCGTCCGACAAGTCCGCTCGGCACGGAGACGACCGCGCCGACCTTCACGCCCGCAAGAGACCCCTTGTCGACGCGCAATGTCTTGTGGGCCGAAACCGCGCCTCCGCGCGTCGAGAGGACGCCCGCCGCCATCCAGGACTCGGCATGACGCTCCGAATAGCCCAGCGCGTGGCGAAGCCGGGCATTCTCCGCCTCTAGACGGTCAAGATCCGTGCGAACAAGCGCCAGGGACGCCAATTCGCGCTTGAGCCGTTCGTTTTCCTCAGCCGCCGCCGCGCCCTGAAAGAATCCCTTCACGCGCGTCCAGACCTGACGGACGAACGTCTGTTTCGCCCGTTCAACCGGATAGGCCGCCTCAACCGCCACCGCACGCGATGACAGGAGAGCCAGCACTAGGACGATTCCCAGCGCGACCGAAGCCCAGGCGCTGGTCGGCGACTTCTTCACGAGGCGCGCTTGTTCTTGGCGAGGAAGTCGAGTTCGTTCATGACGACGCCCGTGCCTTCCGCCACGGCAGAAAGCGGATCGTCCGCCACGACGACGGGAAGGCCGGTCTGGGACGAGAGCAACTTGTCGAGGCCCCGAAGCTGCGAACTACCGCCCGAGAGGACGAGCCCGCGGTCCACGAGGTCAGCCGCAAGTTCCGGCTCGCACCGGTCGAGCGTCGATCGGACGGCGTCGACGATCAGCGCGACCGTATCCTTCAGCGCGTCGCGAATTTCCTCGGACGTAATCGTCAGCGTCTTCGGCAGACCCGCCACGATGTCGCGGCCCTTGATCTCCATCTTCATTTCCTCGCCCGTCGGATAAGCGCTGCCGATCTTGACCTTGATTTCCTCGGCCGTGCGCTCACCGATCATGAGATTGTAGACGCGCTTAATGTAGGCGATGATCGCATCGTCCATCGCGTCGCCGCCGGCCTGACGCGCCGAGTAGCTGTGCACGATGCCCGCGAGGGAGATGATCGCCACTTCGCACGTACCGCCGCCAATGTCGACGATCATCGAACCCGCCGGCTCCGAAACGGGAAGCCCGACACCGATCGCCGCCGCCATCGGTTCCTCGACAAGAAAGACTTCGCCCGCACCCGCGTCATGCGCCGCCTCTTCGACCGCGCGCTTCTCGACTTCGGTGATGCCCGAGGGTACCGCCACGACGAGCCGCGGCTTGATCTTCAGGTAATGCGTGATGAAACGCGGCGGACAGACCTTCTCGATGAAGTACTTGAGCATCGCCTCGGTGATGTCGAAGTCGGCGATGACGCCCGACTTCATCGGACGGATCGCGACGATGTTGCCCGGCGTACGGCCGAGCATGCGACGCGCCTCCTCACCGACGGCCAGCACGCGCTTCGAGCCCGCCTGAATCGCCACCACGGACGGTTCGCGCAGCACAATGCCACGATTTTTCGCATAAACGAGCGAATTCGCCGTACCGAGGTCGATACCGATGTCTGTTGAAAAGAGCTGTTTGAGTCGTGCGAGCATAACCTACCAATCCTAATTTACAAGGTATGTATATTTTATCGTAATTTTCGCACGGGGTCAACAAGAGCCGAGAGGAAATTGTGGATTGCGGAACTGAATGCAAGTGTCCCTTGCGTTTGATCCGCATATTTCC
>CAMAHK010000115.1 GCA_945834475.1 uncultured Verrucomicrobiota bacterium | reverse complement strand
ACGTCTGGTATGTCAATGACGAACTCAAGTACCTCTACAGGCAGGCGTCATGACCTAAGAGTCGGTGAATTACTCAGATGCGCCCGCGGTGTTGCGGTGTTGACCGAGTACACATGGCACTTGGTTTTTGCTATAATTAGTTTCATCATTTTACCATAAGGAGAGAGTATGTCAATTAAACTGTTGTGTGCTTCTGTTCTCTGCGCCTGTACGGCGTTCGGAGGCTTGCTTGACAAGGCATGGATAAAGGGTGAGACTGACAAGGATCCCGTCTCGTACCGTGCTGGAGAGGAGATGACGTTCACCCTCACGGCCATGGATCTGGACGGCGCAGTGCCGCCGGGCGAATATTTACTTGACTGGAAGCGCACGGACGATTTTGGGACTGTCGAGAATGGACGCATCCCGCTGGAGAGCATGCCGTTCACGTACAAGGCAAAGCTCGACAAGGCTGGATTCGTCCGTCTTGAGGCGTATGTTGTGGACAAGTCCGGCAAGCGCTACACGAAGAAGTTCCTTGGCGACGCGACGACCCCTGAGGGGCAGAAGGCCATGAACGCCTTTGAACACATGAAGAAGGCCGTGTTCTTCGATGGCGGCGCAGGCGCGGATGTCGATACGCTCGCGAGCCATCCCGAGCCGAAGGACTTCGATGCATTCTGGGCAGCCCAGTACAAGCGTCTCGATCTCGTTCCGCTCAAGGCCGAGCGCATCGAGATCCCCTGCGGGAACAAGAAGGCGAAGCTCTACGCCATCGAGATCCGCTGCGCAGGATTGCGGCCTGTCACTGGTTACCTGTCTATCCCCGTGGCCGTTGCGGACGGGAAGAGGTTCCCGGCGCGCCTGGAGACACACGGCTACAGCGGCGACAGTTGCACACACGCCGCGCCGGGCTGGGCGCGCGAACACGAGATTGTCCTCAACATCAACGCGCACGGCCTGAAGCTTCCCGCATTCGGCGGAGACGAGGCCTATACGAAGGCCCTGCGGTGGGAGATCCGCTCGCATGACAATGCCTATGCGTTCGACGCCAAGCAGAACGAGGATCCGGAAGTGGCCTACTTCAACGGCATGGTGCTTCGCGTGAAGCGCGCGCTCCAGTACCTGAAGACCGTCGAGGGCTGGAACGGTATGGACCTCATCGCCTCAGGCGGAAGCCAGGGCGGACTACAGACGATCTGGGCGGCAGGCTGCGGCGAGGGCGTCACTCGCGCCGAGAGCTGCATCACGTGGTGCTGCGACATGTACACTTCCGGCAAGCTCCGTAAGGACAGGTCGCTAAAGCTTTCCAGCGACGGCTGGTACATCCCCTGGACAGAGTCCATGGGGTACTACGACGCTGCGAACTTCGGCAAGCGCATCCCGACTTCATGCAAAACGATCATCACCCGCGCCGGACTCGGCGACTATTGCTGCCCTCCCACCGGGCTTGCGAAGCTCTACAACAACATCCCCGGAAATAAGAAGGTGGTCTGGGTGCAGGGATCCGAGCATGGATATGTGCCGCCGGCCTATCCTACAAGGGACTGGATCCGCGAGAAGTGATGCGGCATTAATCGCGGGAACAGTCATGGATCTGCCGAATGTCGCTTGGATAAAGGGGGCCATCTTCGATCAGGATGGCCTCCTTTTCGACACCGAGGTTCTGTTTGAACGCGCCTGGCGGGAGGTCGGCGCCTATTTCGGGGTAAAGGTTCCGGACGCATTGCCGTACGCCTGTTGTGGATGCGGCAGGAAGGAGCTTCCGGATGTCATCCGGCGGTTTCTTCCGGACATAGATGTAGATGCCTACATCGAACGGGCGCTGAACATGGCTTTCAGCGCACAGGTCGAATCGGTGCCCACGCTAAAGCCGGGCGTACGTAAGATGCTCGCGAAGTGTCGCGAGAATGGCATCCGCACGGCGGTCGCCTCCAGCTCTTTGCGAAGCCTCGTGGAACACAACCTTCGCTCGTCCGGCCTGCTCGGAATGTTTGACGCGATCGTGACGGGCGAGGATGTCGTACACGGAAAGCCCGCCCCCGACATATTCCTTCTGGCCGCATCCAGGATCGATGTGCCGCCACCTCGATGCCTCGTGTTCGAGGATGCGTTCACAGGGATACGGGCGGCCCATGCCGCCGGGTGCAATCCGGTGCTTATCCCCGACTGCATTCAGCCGACTCCTGAAATCCTGGGGATATGCTCATGCTTCAAGTCCCTTGACTCGGCGGCGGATTCGATTTTCGCGTAGCGATGCGCGCGGAGTTGACAGCAGAAAAGAACTCAGAGGGGACAGTCCCTCTTTTGAGGCGGTGACGGCCGTCGTTTCTCGCGCGTTTCGCGACGGCGCTCTGTCATGCGCGATTTCGGAGCGTGCTTCGCCACCGGCGGAGCCTTTCCGTCGTCATCTTCCCGTCAAATTGTCTCATTGGCACAGACCGACGGATTCCGTCGGACGCCTTCTCTTCTGCCCGCCCCGGCGAACGGGGCATCGAAGGGTCTGACTTGAGTACCACAGTAGACTGCCACAACTATGTATCTGTCAACGGGTAAAAGCGGATTTTTTCATTTTCCTGATCGTCGGGAACCGCGGAACTGCGCCGAAGCCCGCCTTCGCGGACGCGGAAGCGGTTTCCGAAGTGACGCTTCGCGTCTCCGCAACCGATTTTCGGCCTGAAACCATGTGCGAAGACAGCCCGAGCCGGCGGGTCGCCCTGGACGATCCGCTTTCCGGAAGTGTGCGAGAGTTGTGAACGGACGCGAATGACGCGTGGGCCCCCAAGGCCCGGAGCGTCACTTCGCGGCTGTTTGCAACTCGGGTTGCGGAAGATGCGCGTAGAGAGGCGTCACGATGTGCTCGACGAACGCCGCGTTGGAGTCGAACCCCATTCCCTTGAGCGTCTTCTCTCCGAGTTCGTAGCCGAGGTCGCGGATCTTCTTGCGGTAGAGCGCCTCGTTCTCCCGGTTGGGCGCAGCATGGCCCATGAGGATGTGCCAGGCGTAGGTGATCGACTTGTTCGCCACCGCCATACAAACCTTGTTGTACGCCTTGCCCGACGCGATCTTCGCCCTGGCCCATCTCGCCACGCCATGGTTGGTTCTTCGCCTGCAGACTGCCTGTCCGACCTAGACAAAATAGCCCTTGAGGATCTTGTTGCCGTAGCTTGTCAGCACCTGGGGCCCCTTGTCCTCGCCGCTGTCGTTGACGCGCGGGTTCGCGCCGATGTAGGAGACGAGCTTCTTCGCGGTCTCGAACCGACGGACGTCTTCGACGAAGGCGACGAGCGCAAACGCCGTGATGACGCCGATTCCGGGCGACTGCATCACGCCGATCATCTCCTTGTTCGTGCTGACGATGCTGACGATCTTGGCCCTGTACTTGTCGTGGCGCTTGAGGGCGTGGTCGTATTCGTCAAGGAGGTCGTCGAGCTGGAAGCGGGCGAGTCCGGATATCTTCATCGCGTCGGCCTTGCTCCTGACGTCCGAGACTTTTCGGTCGCGCTTGCGCTTCGGGAGCGGCATGCCGTGCGCACCGCAGAAGGCCCAGATCCTGTTCGAGGTGCGCGTCATGTCCTTGAGCGCGTTGCGGTAGCCGTAGACGATGTCACGGTAGCCCGCGTACTCGTCGGTCGGTACGAAGACGTTGGCGCGCTGCGAGCCGAACCGTGCGTAGGCGACCGTCAGCTTCTCGGAGTCAATCCTGTCGTTGATCCGGTCGTCCCTTGAGAAGCCCTTGAGAATGGCAGAGTAGACGACGACGGCCTTGTAACCTATGGCCTTGAGATGCTTGACGACCGCGAAGGAGTTCGTCGAGGCTTCGATGATTGTCAGCGAGTCCTTGCTGACGTTGCGCGTGTAGGTGGATTCGAGCGCATCGAGGGAGACGTCGAGAAACCGTCTCTTCACGATCGGATCGGCTCCGTAGACCCAGTCTGAGACGGTCAGCGTCACCTTGCGGCTGTGGAGGTCCATGCCGACGAGGGCCTTGGGGCGGCCGATCAGCTCCCTGACCAGCTTTTCGACTTGCGCGGCCTGCGCTTGCTCTGTCACTGTCATTTGTGGTATCCTTATGAGTGCTGCCGCGTGTCGGGGTAGGCGGATTTCTGCATGGCGCATACAACTATACGGGGTGTTACCCCAAGCAGGTGGTTTTCCGCCGGCGGTCAATCAGTAAACGAGGGCAGTTAGCCCAATGTGGCAATCGACCGTCTCCCATGCGGGCAGCAAGTGGCAACCAGCCACCTGCTGTTCCGTATCATACCCCAACACGTGGTAGTCTTTCAACCCCGTATTGGCTCCCTTTGCGGGGAACGACAGATATCATACCAAATCAGTTGCTGTTCAACCTCATAGCGGCCACGCGGCGAATAAGGTCGACAAGTCGAGTCTTCTCGTCATCGCTAAGGACGAACGAACGATGCGCGACACGACTGATCAGATGATAGCAACGGTTCGGTAGATTGATGCGTGACTTTCTCATGCAGAAGATTATATCCAGGAGATTATATCATTACTCCGCGCTACTGTGGTATTTTACCATGGCACTCAAGTCCGACACTTCGCCCCCTCACATTGCTGTTGACTTAAGTTTAATCACTGCGGGTCTTCCGTGCCTTCACGTTCGAGATCCTTCATCATCTCAAGATA
>CAMAHK010000114.1 GCA_945834475.1 uncultured Verrucomicrobiota bacterium | reverse complement strand
GCAACGCATTCACGCCTCTAGCACCTCCACTCCAACTTGCACTTAATGTCAATTGGGCGTATAGTATACCACAAAGGTCTACTTCTCCGGCGCGACCCGAGTACTTGCCACAGATCTTGTTTGTGGTATAATCACCGGCATGAGAAAATCTCGCGTCAACCTTCCTAATCGGTGTTATCATCTGATCAGTCGTGTCGCCCATCGTGCGTTCTTTCTTGACGACGAGGAGCGTACGCGGCTAATGGGCAGCGGGGACAGTCCCCATGTGGGCATTTTTCTGCATCCCTGACTTGCTCTTCCCGTTGCCGACACACAAGGCAGAACTCAGTCGGCGACGGGCGGGGACCCGTCGCGTTTAGAAAAAGCGGGGAGAAGCCGCATATGCCTTTCAGACCATGGGAAGATCCTGAAAGCCGACTGCGGCTTCGGACTCGACGACTCGAAAAGCTCAGATGCACTTTTGCTCAGATGCTCAGATGCCGAGGTCGGTCAAGACCGCGATAGCGGTGTTGACTGACCGAGTACTTAGCAGATAGACTCGACCGTCGCGGCAACCGCACCTGACCTGAATCGCGTCGTGATCCTTTCGCCGACCTTGAGCGCCGATGCGTCGCGGATGACCAAACCATCGGCGGACGTCGTCAGCGAATAGCCACGGTCGAGGACGCCGTACGGAGAATAGGCGGTCAGCTTCGCCTCGGCCTTGTCGAGACGGGCCGAGACGGACTGAAGGCGCAACGTGAGCGCCGGATCAAGCCGCGGAACGAGTCCCGCCAGCCGATGCTCGGCGCGCCCGAGCGCCTCCGTGAGCGAAATGGCGAGCGACTGCGCGAGAAAGTCGAGGTGCTGCGCCGTGAACTCGCTTTTGCCGCGGAGCGCGACCGCCAGCTTCGTCGACGCAAGCTCAAGGCGCTGCGTCAGCTCGGAGAGAAGCGGCACGGCGATTTCAGCGGCGATGGATGGCGTACCGGCGCGCTTGTCGGCGGCAAAGTCGCAGAGCGTGAAATCGGTCTCGTGTCCGACGGCGGAAATCGTCGGGATCTTCGACGCAGCGACGGCCCGCACGAGCGCCTCGTCGTTAAAGCAGAAGAGATCCTCGAAACTGCCGCCGCCACGAGCGACGATAAGGAGATCGGCCCGCCAACGGGGACGCGACACTCCTGTCGCGTCGCAACCAGAAGCTCCATCCACCTGCGCATTAAAGTACTCGATTCCCGCAATAATCGTCGCAGGTGCTTCCGCGCCCTGAACGAGAGACGGATAAAGACGGATCTCAACCGCAGGGAAGCGCCGCGTCAGCACCGTGCACATGTCATGGATCACCGCACCCGCCTCGCTTGTCACGATGCCGATGCGGCGCGGGAGATACGGCAGCGGACGCTTACGCGCGGCGTCAAAGAGCCCTTCGGCCTCAAGCTTCGCCTTGAGCTCAAGATAGCGCTGCATCAGGTCGCCTTCGCCGGAAAGTTTCGCGGCAAGGACCACAAGCTGGTAGTTGCCGCGCGGCGGATAGACGGTCACATTCGCGTAAACGACAACCTTCGCGCCGTCCTTGAGTCCATCCTTCGCACGACACCGCTCGAAGGCGCTCGCAAACATCACGGCCGAGATCTGCGCACCGTCGTCCTTGAGCGTGAAATAGCAGTGTCCCGACGGATAGCGTTTCCAGCCGCTGATCTCGGCCTCCACATAGATCTTGGTGAAGTTACCTTCAAGGAGTCCCTTGATCTGCGCCGTCAGCGACGAGACCGTGACCGGCTTCGGATGGTTCGCAGCCTCAGCCATGCTGGATTTTCCGCTTGCGGTTGCCGGTGTACGAGTGGATGCCGACCGAGAGGATCGTGCCGACAGCGAAGAACGCGCTGAGCATGTTCGTGCCGCCGTAGCTGAAGAACGGGAGCGCCATGCCCTTCGTCGGCAAGGCCTCGCAGACGACGCCAATGTTGAACATCGCTTGGAAGAATATGATGAACGACATGCCCATCACTAGGAACCGTCCGAGACGGTCACTCGCCTTGCAGGCGATATAGAGCGAAAGGCCGAAGAACGCGATGAAGAGAAGAAGCGTGGCAACCGAGAACGGCAGACCGAGCTCCTCCGCGCCGATCGCAAAGATGAAATCCGTGTGCGCCTCGGGCAGATAATAGTGCTTCTGCATGCTCTGGTTGAGTCCGACGCCCCAGATGCCGCCGTTGCCAATCGCGACCAGCGCCTGGTCCGCCTGATACGCAGCGCGCTTCGCCGCGGCATCCATCACCTCGGCACCGACCTCAATCTTGATACCGAAGAACGCCGCAATACGGGCCATGCGGTTCGCATTCGTCACCACCTTGTAGACAAGTGCCGCGCCGCCAAGCGCGAAGAACGGGAACATGTGCAGCAGGCGCACGCCCGCGATGAGCATGACGAGAAAACCAACCAAGCCGATCACCATCGTCGAGCCGAAGTCCGGCTCGAACATGACCGGCGCGGCTAGAATGCCAATGAGAAGCCCCGGCACGACCGCCCCATGCTTGAAGAGCTCGACGCGCCACCCCACACGGTCAAGCCAGACCGACAGGATGATCACCGTCAGAAGTTTCGCGAACTCGCTGGGCTGCAGGTTAAGCGGCCCGAGATTGATCCAACGATACGAACCGTTGATGGCACGACCAATCGGCGGAAAGACCGCCAGCAGCATCGCGAAGACGACCGCGAAGGCGAACCACGACAGGAACATGTGGTCGCGCCACTTGCGGTAGTCGAAGAGCGCCGTCCCGACCGCAATCAGAATACCCACGGCCAGGTAGGCGAACTGGCGCTTCATGAAGAAATAGGCGTCGTTGTAAAGGCGTACGCCGTTCGCCTCGCTGGCACTCGAGAGAACAATAAGGCCCAGCGCCACGATCATCGCGACAACCAGGCCAAATGCGAGAAGTGCAGACTTGCGCACTCCCGCCCCTTACTGCTGAGCGTCAGCGGGAAGCTTGATGATCTGACCCGGCGTCAGCTGGGCGTCGTCAGCAAGGTTGTTGAGCTCGCGGATCGCACTCGCAGAAACGCAGAAGCGAATCGAGACCCCCGTCATGTCGTCGCCTTCCTGGACGACGTAGGTCTGGGAGGTGTCGGCGACAGACGAAGCCGGCGGCTCGACCGCCAGAGGCGCCGCGTCGACCTTCGGCTCGGTCGTCGGAGCCGACTCAGTCATCTTCGCAGGGTCCGACTCGAGCGTCTTCGTCTCGACCGGAGCGATCACACCCGCCGGAGCGACCTTCGACTGAGGTTCGTTGATCTTCTGGACTTCAACCTTCTTCGCGACAGGCGCGGCCGTCGCGCCGGCCGCCGGAACCTTCAGCTTCTGGCCGATCATGAGGACGTCGCTCGTGAGACCGTTGAGCTGCTTGAGCTGGCGGATGTTGCAGCCGTTGCCATAGGCGACGGAACCGAGCGTGTCACCCGACTTGACGACGTACTCTCTCGTCGCGCCCGTGTACGCGACAAAGCCCTTCTTGGCCTGGGCCGGAGACTTCGGCGCGGCAACCGGCGCGGTCTGGATGATATCCAGCTTACCCGGGAGCTTCAGCTTCTGACCGACGCGAATGGTGTCGCTCTTGAGGTTATTGAGACGCTTGATCGAGTTGATCGTCACGTTGTACTTCTTCGAGATCTTCGCGAGATAGTCACCGTTCTGGACGACATAGATCGTCGTCTCGGGCTCTGCCGGCTTGACCGGAGCGACGGGTTTCACTTCGACGACGCACTGGCAATCGGGCGCACCACACGTGCAGGGCGACGTATGCCTCGTGCCCGGCGCACACTTGCACGTCGGCACAACCGGCTTCGGTGCGACAACACAATGGCAGCCAGCCGCGCCGCACGTGCACGGCGTCTCGTGAACCGTACCGGGGGGACACTTGCAGGTCACCGGTTCCACCGTCTTGACCTCGTACTTCGAGGAGGTCGAGGACATGGGCCTATAGGACGGATCCTTACAACCGGCGAGGGTCGCGACCGCCGCGACACCGAGAACCGTAACGAGTTTATTCATCATTCTTGTTTTCCTTGTCTCTTGACGAGGTCGGCGAAGACATCCCCGCGTTCCCCATAACTTTTAAACTGGTCAAAACTCGCGGTACCAGGCGAAAGGAGAACCGTTTCACCCTTTTCCGCATCGCGCGCCGCCGCCTCGACCGCCCTCTCCATCGTCCCGCAGATCTCGCAATCAACGATCGATTTCCAAGCCGCGGCAAAAGCTTCGGCACACTGCCCAATAAGATACACTTTTCTGACCCGCTTTGTCAAGGTGGAAAGCACGGATTTCGGGTCGTCGCCCTTAGAAAGTCCGCCCGCAATGAGCCGCACCGACGTCGCCGCCATGATGACGCCAGCTTCCAGCGCCGCGAGGGATGTCGCCTTCGAGTCGTCGACGTAGCGTACGCCGTCCCGCTCGCAGATGAAGTTCATGCGATGCGGCAGCGGCACGAACATCGCAAAGCCCTCTGAGATCTGCGCGTCGGTGAGGCCGGCGACGCGCATCAGCTCCGCCGCGGCTTCGCCATTCGCCCGAAGGATCGGATTGTCGAAGTAGGACTGCGGACGCGGCGGCTCCGCCGCCCGAAGCGAATCCTGCGCGTTCCGTCCTTCGGCCGAAACGCTTACGGCGAG
>CAMAHK010000113.1 GCA_945834475.1 uncultured Verrucomicrobiota bacterium | reverse complement strand
TAAACCATTTCCGCCGCAGCAGCAAAACAACCAGAAACCCGCCGAGAATGAGGAACAGACCCGGCGCATCACTAGATGTCGGCGACTCCTCGGGCGGCTCTTCGAAGTCAAACGCCTTGTTGCTGTAGAGGGCCTCCATCTCCTTTTGTTTGAGCGCCTTCTCCTGCGCCGATGTCTCGACCGCGAGATACGCGCTTTGCGTCGTGAGCACACCCGTCTTCCGCGTACCGTCCAAAAGCTCCTTGCGGAGATCAAGCGCGGGCTTCAGGAACGCCTCGCGCTCCCGCGCCCAGAGCTTCGCGCCCTCGGACCACTTGCCGTCGTCGACCGTCGCGCCCTTCACCTTCGCGAAGACCAGTGCGCCCTCGCCCTTCCGATACGGCACCGCCACCTTGCCGCCGTCTTCGGTCTCCAGCATGTACCACCCGTCAAGCGGCCGGTCTCCAAACGCCGTCACGCCCGGAAACTCGCGCCGTAGTGTCGTCAGAAACGACTCAGGAAGACGATGGTCTTTCGGTAAATCGATAAGCGACGAAGTGACAATATTCGTCGCCGGGATCTGACACCCGCCGTTCTCCCCATATCCACGATGCGCCGGAACGTGATAGGTGAACACCACGCACGGGTTTCTTATCAACAACTGCGCCTTTGCAAATTGCCTCATTTCCCGGCGCAAATCACTCTTGAACTCGGGATCGTCCAGCGAAAAGACCGGCGGATCCCAATCCACGCACACCTCGATAATTTCGGTCGTGTGCGCATCCATCCACGCGGCGGAAACGAGCGTCACGTCCGCGTCCTTCGCCGTCACGAGTTCGGCAACCGTCCCGCCCCACACGATAGACGGCTTCACCGACTGCTCGCCGATCACAATCGGCTCCAAAAGCGGCGCGAGCGCCGTCGTGCGCAGCGTGATCTCGACGTCGCGTCCCTTCTCGCCGACGGGAAAGATCTTGAGCGTTCCGCTCGTCGGCGTATCGAGCGTGACAATGGACGGATCACGCCGCTGTTCGGTGATGTGGCGGTAGACGAACTCCGCCGCCTTACGCTCGCTCGCCCTCGCGTCCTTCCATGTGCCGTCGTCCATCTTGAGGCGCATCCCCTCGATCCACGTGCCGGCCGGGAGCCGGAATGACGCAATGAATTCCTGATCGCCCCAGCCCTTTGACGAAGGATCTTTCTTCGCATGAACCTTGAGCAGATACTCGCCGGAGCCCTTTGACTCGCAGGACGCCGTGAAGTCCTTCGTCCGCGGCGGACGCGTTGTCCATCGGCTGGACATATTGCGGTTCGAGCGCCGTCCCGCATTGCCGCCGAACATTCCCGCACCGAAGAAATTCCGGCGACGATTCCAGTCCAGCTCGTCCTTCGCAAGCTTCTTGCCGAGAATGCGCAGGTTCAGTTCCTCGCGCAGCTGATCGGCCATGTACATTCCGTCATAGACACGGAACGTGCGCCAAGCCGAAAGAAACGGAATCTCCGCGCCGTCCGCGAAGGCGTTCGCGTTCTTGACGATCCGCTCTGCCTGACGCTTCGAGACCGGGAGCGGCGCACGCGGCGCGTCAAAGTCCTCTTCCGTGTGCCACTTGACGAGCGCCTTAAGCCCCGCCCGCTCGATCTCCACATCCACCACAAATCCGAGCGGGATGACGAGGAACCCGAGCGCGGCAATCGTGAGAAGCCGAGCCTTCGAATAGGTGCCGCGCAAGACCTTCCACGCGTCAAAGACGTTGGCCGTGTAGTATCGGAAGAGAATCGTCGGCGCCAAGATGAGGAATCCCGCGCCCATCGCCAGGATCGCCAGCACGGCGAGCGGCAGGAATGGCACGAATAGCAAGAAGAAGTAAAGGACGAACGGGGCCATCGCAAGCTTCAGGAACCACAGCGCCAGCCCGCCGCGGGACGGCTTCGTCTCCACGATCATCGCCAGTGTCGTCACCGCCGAGAGCACCCATGGCCACGGATTCGCGAAGTCCGCCGGAAACGGAACGCGCAGGTTGAGCGCCAGGCCGCCCCACGGCAGGGCGAGTCCGAAGACAAGCGCCGTCACAATCCGCTTCAGCCGCTCGTTCTTGGTGACGAATCGGCTGGCAATCAAATGCATCAGCCGGAGAAAGCCCATAAACAGCACGAGCGACCCCAACACGACACCAACTGCGGCGATATGTCCCAACACTGTCGAGGCAATACCGTATGAGCTACCATCTTTTACGAGCATGCGCCAAATGGCCTCAGCGAGCTGAACGAACACATAGACACCAAACGGTCCGCCAATCGTCAGTCCGATGGTCAATCCGAGATCTGCGCCAAAGTCCAGCTTCCAGTTCGCCGTCGCAATCCGCGCAACGCCGGCGAAGATCGGCGGCACGATGCCGATGAAGAACGAGAGGAACGCCGTCGGTCCGATGATCCACGAATCGACCTTGTCCGTCGCCTCGCCCATTACCGGAAACGCGAAGTAGGCGAAGGCGACGATCAGGAGCGCAAAGCCGATCTGCGTCCAGACGCCAATCCGCTTCGGACCGACCGCAAGCCGCAACGCCGCCGCCACGGGGATCGCCGCCGCCGCGCCAAGTGCGACGAGCATTTTCGTGCCAAGAGCCCCTTCCGTCTTCGCGAGCGCCTCGACCGTCAGCCAATAGACATACCCCAGCGCGCCGACCGCAAAGAGCGGAAACACCACATGCGTCAGCACAAACGTAATTGGATGCGCAAACAGATTGACCTTCTCTGCCTTGTCACTCATACCATTACCTCCTTAACTACGCTGCGTTTCTTTGCGTCCTTTGTGGTTCCCGTAGGAAACACGATTAAACGAATACCACCAAACACCCGCGAAAGCCGGCAGGAAGAACGCGACCCCCGCCAGCAGATGAACGACTGGCGCGTGATCCTTCGGAAAGACCGCATCGACCGGCACGAGCGCAACGATCCTGAGCGAATTGACCGCGAGCGTCATGGCCCAGGCAATCGGCAGCTGCACCAACTGCTGCCACCGCCACCCTTCGCGCAGGATCTGCGCCGTCAGCAAAACCGCCGCGACCAGCGCGAAGAAGTCCGTTGCCGCACACGCCCGCGTGACGGCGAGCGTCACGCCCTTCGCCGTGAAGGACAGCGCCTCCACCTCCAGCGGGACACCATAATAAAACGCGGCGACCTCTGCCGGAACGCGACAGAACGAAGCGAGAATCGCCGACTCCGGCAAAGCTGCCAGAATCAGCTTGATCAACCCGCAGAAAACGGCAAAGATTACGATCGGATAGGTCTTATGCTCCATTTCTCGTCACCCTTCCGCCACCAACTTTTTCGCTTCAATTGTCCTTGTCGTCTTCCATGACCTCCGCCTTATGCCTGTGAAAGAGCCAGCCGAATACTTCGAGTCCGACAAGCGATATGACCGTCGTTGCAACGCCGATCGCGTACATGCCGGAAGCAACCGCCATGCCGATGCCCGCGGCGACCCAGATGCCGGCGGCCGTCGTGAGTCCGTGGACGGCCTTGCGGTTCACCATGATCGCACCCGCACCGATGAAGCCGATGCCGCTCACGATCTGTGCGGCGACGCGTCCGGGATCGCCCTGTCCATCAAACCCGTAGCGCGAGACGATCATCATCAGCGCAGCCCCGACCGCCACCAAGAGATGCGTCCGCGTCCCGGCGATCTTCGCCCGGAACTCGCGCTCCGCGCCGATAATCCCTCCGAGCAGTCCCGCAATCACAATGCGAGTAATCAATAAATGTGCGTCTGGCATACCTTCCCTCCTTAAATGCTCACCTTACTCCGCCCGCTGCATGCCGTCCGGCAGCGGACGGTTCGCGATCTCCAGAAGCTTGTCGAGCTTGGACTCGATGCGGTCGAGTTTCCGATCGAGCTTCTGGTAGCGGTCGTCGACGACGGACTGCACCTTCGCCGACTCCGCTGTCACCGCGTCATAGATGTCCTCGTGCGTGACGCCTGCGAATTTCAGGTACCAAATCGCCGCACCTGCCGCAACCAGCAGCAAAACCAAGATGACTATCAGCTTTTTCATGCCTACAACATCATATTGTATCATTTTTAACGGCGCAGACAAATGCTCGGATTACGGAATCGCAAAGAACGCGCGGTTGGCAATGCTGCTGATCAGATGGCAGCACAGATTGGTCTTGAAGTTGCGCCACGGTCTCATAGCGTACATTATGCCATAACTTCGCACAACCCCACCACCCAAACCCCACCATTAGGGTCTGACCCTCGAAACCTCGACATGTCAGCCTTCAACGACGCAGAAGACTTATATGCCGCAATCACTCCAGGATATCCAAAACCTGGAGATAGAATCTCCTTCCCTGCAGCAGTACATTGCAGCGCACAAAGAATTAGGAGCAGACAAGTTTCTGCCTTGAACACCGCAAAACAACCCATCCTTATTTCCTTCCGATCCATCCAACATTCTCTTACGCTACATTATAGAAATGCGATTAATGCCAATCGTAAACTCCTCAGTTTCATATCTATGCCGAACAACTGACTTACATAAATATTACGCAATAGCATACCTATCGACCCTTGATAGGAGGATTTATAACAGGAATATCATAAATAGACCCACAACGATGGCCTTCTGAGATCAACTTGCCTTTTTCATCAAAATAGAATTGTTTCCCTGAAAAACAATCATTC
>CAMAHK010000112.1 GCA_945834475.1 uncultured Verrucomicrobiota bacterium | reverse complement strand
TTGAGATCTTCGAACCGAGCTCCTGCGTAGCGGGCAGCCACGCTCTCTTACCACCTCTTCCTTAATGCAGGATCTCTGCTCACTACCGCATTTACCGCATTCGTCCGAGTGGGCTGTGGTATAATATTTGGCCTATGTCCGATATCGTCATCACCAACGCGAAGATGCATAACCTCAAAGGAATCGACGTCACGATTCCCCGCAATTCGCTGACTGTCGTCACGGGACTCTCTGGTTCGGGAAAGTCCACATTGGCGTTCGACACGCTCTACGCCGAAGGCCAGCGCCGCTACGTCGAATCGCTCTCGGCCTATGCGCGGCAGTTCCTCGACCGGCTCGCAAAGCCGGATGTCGAGAAGATTGAGGGACTCTCCCCGGCGATCTCAATCGAACAGCATACGACGAGCGGGAATCCGCGCTCGATCGTCGCGACCGTGACGGAGATCCACGACTATCTGCGAATCCTCTATGGCTCGCTCGCGACGCCGCATTGTCCGCACTGCGGCAAGGAAGTGACGCGCCAGTCGGCCGAACAGATCGTGGATGCGATTCTGAGCGGTGGTCGTGTTTCGGTTGCGGCGCGACAGGAGTGTCGCGCCCCCGAGGCTGAACAGCGGGGACGCGACACTCCTGTCGCGTCGGAAAAAAAGAAAATCCTCATCCTCGCCCCCGTCGTCAAGGGCAAGAAGGGACGACATGAAGAAGTCTTTGCGACACTCAAGCGCAATGGCTTCGCGCGCGTGCAGGTCGACGGTGCGACGTATCTCCTCGAGGAAGTCCCCGAACTCGACAAGAAGAAGGCCCACAACATCGACGTCGTCGTCGACCGCCTGGTCGTGCCCTGCGACCGCACGCGCCTCACCGACTCCGTCGAGCTCGCGCTCAAGACCGGCTCGGGCGTGATGAAGGTGGAATGGCTTGATGGGGGGCCGGGAGCGGGGCTTGGAAGCGCCGCAGCCGAGGGCGGCTCGCGGTACGTTGTGTACTCTGAACTGAACGCCTGCATTGACTGCGGACTTTCCTTTGACGAGCTGAAGCCGCGCTCCTTCTCGTTCAACTCGCCGTTCGGGGCGTGTCCGACCTGCTCGGGCCTGGGCCAGCTCTACTACTTCGATGAGGAGCTGATCGTCCCCGACAAAACGTTGCCCTTGCGCGAGTGCATCCATCCGTGGCGGCGCGCGGGACACAATGCGATCATGTACTACAACGCGCTCCTCGAGGAGATCGCGAAGCAAAACCACGTGAAGCTGGAGACGCCGTACGAGAAACTGCCGGCGAAGTTCCGTCACGACCTCATGCACGGGTTCAAGGAAGACCTCGTCCTGCCGTGGCGGTCCGTCGACAAGCCGTTCGAGGGCGTCTTGGCAGTTCTCAAGAAGCGGCTTGAAGAAGCCGAGGACGACGAGACGCGTGCGAAGTACGAGGCGTACCAGAGCTACAAGACGTGTCCGACCTGCCACGGCGGAAGATTGAACGAATTCTCGCGCGCCGCGACGATTGCGGGCAAGTCAATTGTCGAAGTGATGGCGATGCCGGTTGGGGAGGCGCTGGAGTTCAATAATCGAATAATTGAATTTGCGAATAATCGAATGCGTGCGAAAGATGACGGGACGAACCCCAATTCAAACATTCAATTATTCGATTATTCGATTATTAACAAACTCTCTGGCCTTCGCGAGATCTTGAAGGAGATCTCCAAGCGCCTCCAGTTCCTGCTCGACGTCGGACTTGACTACCTGACGCTCGACCGCGCGTCGGCGACGCTCTCGGGCGGCGAGATGCAGCGCATCCGCCTCGCGACGCAGATCGGTTCGGGCCTCACCGGCGTTCTCTATGTGCTCGATGAGCCGACGATCGGCCTTCATCCGCGCGACAACGAACGGCTCATCGGAACACTGAAGGGACTCCGCGACCGCGGCAACACCGTCGTCATCGTTGAGCACGACGA
This sequence comes from uncultured Verrucomicrobiota bacterium, assembly GCA_945834475.1. Classification (GTDB taxonomy): domain Bacteria; phylum Verrucomicrobiota; class Kiritimatiellia; order RFP12; family UBA1067; genus UBA1067. The sequence continues at coordinate 3,261 of CAMAHK010000112.1, read as the reverse complement.
GGAGATGATGCGCGCGGCGGACTGGATCGTCGATCTCGGTCCCGGCGCAGGACGCGAAGGCGGCATGGTGATGTATCAGGGCGACTTCAAGGGACTCCTCAAGGCGAAGTCGCTGACGGCCGACTACCTGACGGGACGGAAGAAGATCGACGACATCCGACATCCGACATCCGGCGAGCGGTTGTCGAAAGTCGAAAGTCGGAGCGCAAGTCGGTCGCCGCAAGTCGATGGTCGCGAAAAGACACTCACGCTTGCGGGAGCGTCTGAGCACAACCTCAAGAACGTGACTGTCCACATTCCCGTCGGGTCGTTCACGGTCGTGACAGGCGTGTCGGGTTCAGGCAAGTCGACGCTCATTGACGAGACGCTGAAGCGGGCGCTGATGAAGGAATTCTATGGCGCGAAGGATATCCCGGGCAAGTACAAGAAACTGACGGGCACCGAGCACTTCGACAAGGTGATCGAGATCGATCAGTCGCCGATCGGCCGTACGCCACGGTCGAATCCCGCGACGTATGTCGGCTTCTTCTCGGAGATTCGCGAACTCTTCGCGAAGACCGAGGCGGCGAAGGCGCGCGGGTACACGGCGGGACGCTTCTCGTTCAATGTGAAGGGCGGACGCTGCGAGGTCTGCGGCGGTGATGGCGTGCAGAAACTCGAGATGAGTTTCCTCCCCGACGTGTACGTGACGTGCGAGCAGTGTGGCGGCAAGCGCTTCAACGCGGAGACGCTTGAAGTGACCTACGGCGGGAAGAACATCGCCGAGGTCCTCGAGATGACGGTCGCGGAAGCTTACGACTTCTTCGCAAAGGTGCCGTCGCTCGCACGGAAACTGAAGACGCTCGTCGACGTCGGCCTCGGCTACATCGGACTCGGCCAGAGCGCGACGACGCTTTCGGGCGGTGAGGCGCAGCGCATCAAGCTTGCGACGGAACTTTCGCGGCGGTCGACGGGACGCACCCTGTACCTCCTCGACGAGCCGACGACGGGACTCCACTTTGACGATGTCGCGAAGCTGATGAAACTCCTTCTCCAACTCCGCGACCAAGGCAACACAATCGTCGTCATCGAGCACAACACGGACGTGATGAAGTGTGCGGACTGGATCATCGACCTCGGTCCCGGCGGCGGCGACAAGGGCGGCACCCTTGTCTGCGAAGGTCCGATCACGAAGATCAAGGCTTGCAAGGAGTCGGTTACGGGAAGGTTCATCTAGTCTTTTGACAGATCGGACAGGGTGTGATAGCATAATGGCATTATGTGAAATCATTTTGATGTCAAGGAGATGTGCCGAATGAAGGCAAGGAGGTCAGGGTTGAATTCGTATCTGACGGCAGAAGAGCGCGAGTCGCTCGCATGTGTGACGGTGGCGATCGTCGGGGCGGGCGGCCTCGGCTCGAATTGCGCGGCGCACCTCGTGCGCGCCGGCATCCGTCGTCTGATCCTCGCCGACTTTGACGTGGTGAGCGAATCGAACCTCAACCGTCAGTTCTTCTTCCGCGACCAAATCGGCGAGAAAAAGGTCGAGGCCCTCGCGACGAATCTCCGGCGCATCGAACCCGATCTTGATCTCACGCTCGTTGCCGAACGGCTTGACGCGGAAGGGGTGTTGAAGCTCATCGCGCCTGCTGACATCGTCGTTGAGGCCGTGGACGTCGCGGAGACGAAGGCGACGCTGATTTCGCTCGCCCTCGCAGCCGGGAAGAAGATCGTCGCCGCCTCGGGAATGGCCGGCTGGGGCCGTTCCGCCGCGATGACCGCGCGGCAGATGGGATCGAACCTCGTGGTCGTCGGCGATGGCGAAACGTCCGTCTCCGACACGCACCCCCCGCAATCCCCGCGCGTCGGCATCGCCGCCGCAATGGAAGCGAACAGCGTCCTCGCCATGATCCTCAACCACCCCGTCTGATCCCAATCCGATCCGCCTTTAGCAGCCAGAGCAACTTATGATATAATACGCTCAACTTCGATTGAGGTGTTTCGAAGTTCTAGGGGAAAGCCAGAAGATGAGACCAGCTTGGAGCATTCTTCCGGACGAGTGGAAGCCCATCTTGACTGAAAAGGGGCTTCGCGCGTTTCGGGCCGATCAGATCCTACAGTCGCTGTATCGTGATTACATCGACGACTGGGATCTGGCGACGACATTGCCGAAGGACTTCCGCGAGGCGCTGAAGTCCGAGTTTCCGATTACAAAGACAGAACTCGTAGACGTCTCCGAGAGTGCGGACGGCACGAAGAAGCTGCTCCTTAAGTATACCGACGGCGAGGCGGTCGAGACCGTGCTCATTCCGGCGACGGGACGCTTCACGCAGTGCATCTCGACGCAAGTCGGGTGCGCGATGGGGTGCGCCTTTTGCGCGTCCGGCTCGCGCGGCGTCGTCCGCTCGCTGACGGCCGACGAGATCGTCGCCGAGTATATGGCGGGACGCAAATTCGGCGAAATCACGAACATCGTCGTGATGGGCATGGGCGAACCGTTCGCGAACTATGACGAGGTGATGCGGGCCTTAAAGCTCATCAACGCGGGGAAGGGTCCGAACCTCGGCGCGCGGCACATCACGATCTCGACCTGTGGCGTCGTCCCAGGCTTCGAGAAACTCGCGGCGGAAGGCATCCAGTTCGAACTCTCGGTCTCGTTGCACGCGCCGAACGACGAACTCCGCAACGAGCTGATGCCGGTCAACAAGCGCTGGCCGCTCGACGTGCTGCTCCCGACTTGCGCGGCGTACACGGAGAAGACAAAACGCATCATCACCTTCGAATACACGGTCATCGCGGGCGTCAACGATTCGCGCGCCTGCGCCGAGGAACTCGCACGGCAGGTGAAGCGCGTGCCGATGGCGAAGGTGAATCTGATTCCGCTCTCGCCGGTCGATCACCGTCCCGACTTCAAGACGCCGGACGAGAAAACGCTCCTCATGTTCCTCGACGTCCTCATGAAGAACCGCATCCAGACGATGCTCCGCCGCTCCCGCGGCAAGGACGCGAACGCCGCCTGCGGACAGTTGCGCCTTCGGAATCTGAAGCGGACAACGATTTCTTAAACCAAAAGTGAGACGCCTTTTACCGAGTCCGGCGGTAGAATATTGGATGCAGGATGATCTCGCCGACTATTCGATCTTCGCGAACATTGTTTGAAGATTATTGCCCTGAGGATGGCGTTTCATACAACTGGTGAGGCGGAGTTTCCGGAGTGAAATATTTGGTATAACCCGAATTTGCCAGTTGAAAATTCCAAAATCGTGTTCTCGACCAAGCCCG
>CAMAHK010000111.1 GCA_945834475.1 uncultured Verrucomicrobiota bacterium | reverse complement strand
ACGCTTCTCGCCGAATTGAGGGTAGAAGTCACCCACGGCTATGCACGAAGCCTCTGAAATTATTGCAATAGTTTACGCCGCCGCTGGACGCCAATCGCCCGACAAGAGAACGCCAAACAGACAAGTATCGGCTCACCGCAACATGCCAATTACCCTACTCAAGTATACATATACATTATCAGGGTTACCAATTCAAAGCCCAGTCGCAATGACGATCTCAAAGTGTGGCTTTCATTTCGGCTCCACGATATCGAGTTTGCGGACAGTCAGAAAGAATACAGCCGCACATCACTCGACTGTGCGAGCCGCAATCTCTATCCAACGGCCGACGACGCGATAATCACAGTCGGTCAGCCTGCAGGCCGTTTCGAGGGCCTCCAGAAGCGTCATGTCGGACACATCGTCGCTCACAATCGGCTGTAACGCCGACTCCTCACGCACGGGGAAGACGCGAGCCCTGACCTGACTGGATGCATGGATCGAACATCCTCGCATCCTCTCTGGGAGTTCCTGCGAATCATAATCCTTTGAGGCCTTCAACATCGAGTCGAGAAAATCGCCCATGGTGTTCGGCGAATGGAGATGCACAGTCGGAATCCGTATCGCCCGAAGCCAATCTTCGTTATTGATCTTATCAATGATCTTGATACGCCGGTCTGCCGTCACAACAACCTCGACCCGTCCGATATCCATACCACGACAAAAATAGCCATAAGCGTTGGAGACAACCGACCCGTCCGCAAGCGAGGCAACAGCTCGACATGTGCAGTCGCCGCGAACCCGAAACTCTTGCGTGCACATCCCCAATGCCGGAATCTTGGCGAAGTTAAGGACTTCACGACCAAAGGAAACACGAACACTGTCAACGGTAACCGCACCTTCATTACGGACCTCCAGTTCGCCGACAGACATAGACACCAGTAGTTGTGCGAATACGGACAATGCGAGAACCAATGCGAATGAGACTCCGATGATACCCGAGCCGATCATCCAAGCCGTCTGTCCTCGCGTTCGATGATGTTCGCGAACCCCAGCCCGCAGCAAGACAGACTTTAGCTCCATGGTGTCAACACCATGCCGCGCAAAGTCCTGCAGCACAAGAACAGAACGAGAGATCGTATCACCACCCATCATCCGGCAAAGCACCTTCATCGCGTGACGCACCTGAAGACGACGCATCAGGAAATTAAGACCCGGCAATAGGACAACAAAAAGCAGCGCCAGATCCAGCCATTTAAAACAACCACGCAACATCCACGCATTGCACAACCACAACAGGCCGCACACCATCATGCACCATCCGAAGAACGTCGTCCTGAACGGTCCCACCGCACGAAGCGCGGCGTCAATCGCGCGCCCATACCTCTTCGCATCCCACTCACTTGTAAAGGCCATGTCCATATTTGCGTCAGATTATAACAAATCCCCACACCGATCAGCAAACGCCCTTCAAGTATTAGATTCGAGGCTTCAAGTCAAGAACAACGACCTCGGGATGATTGAAGTAGCGAGGGAAAGGAGAACTCTCACGCGCCAGCCCCCGCGAGACCAACATTGTCACCCCGTCCGCAAGCGGATAGAATCCGCCGATGTAGCGAGGAAAGAAACCCTGGTCGGGTGCGGCCACGCCACGATCGCAAAGCGGCAGCCGCCACTGACCGGCATGCGAGTGTCCGGCAATCACAAGGTCAAACGAGCCCGCCAATTTCTGATAGGCCGCGACGCGCTCGGGACGATGCGAGAGCAGAATGCGAACGCCTTCTCGCGACGACTGCGTTTGAACGGTCTCAAGCTGACGGTCCCACATCTCATACAGATAGGTCGGATCATCGACCCCGCCGATGAGCAACGGCGTTTTCCCGACCGTCGTGCGTACGCACGCGCCCTCCAGAACCGTGACACCCGCCGCGCGCAACCAGTCCTTCATCTCAAAGACACGGTCACTCCAGAACTCGTGATTCCCTGTAACGTAGTAGCACGGAAGATCGCGCGCAATTCCCCTGACAAACGCCCGCGTGTTCGAATCGTCAAGCCGATCGTCGAAGATGTCGCCGACCAATAAGACCGCGTCCGGCTTCGTCTCGCGCACCGCCGCAATCAGAGAGCACATGTTCGCGCCATAGCGGCAGGAATGCAAGTCCGAGACGACGGTCAGCCGCACGGGACTCACGACGGCGTCGTGCGAGAACGCAACCGTCGTCACCTCCGGCACTTCCGACCAGATGCCAAAGCCGGAAACAAGCGCCGCGCCAGCCAGAGCGATACGGCGGATTCCAATACGGTGCGGAACCCTTCGCAAAATCCGCGTCAGGAATGCCGCGACCAACGCAAGATGAATCAGGAACACCGGTGCGATCTTCAACATCCACCAACAACCGTCGTGTGTCCACGCCTCGCACAAATCCGCGACAAAGAGATAGGGACCGAACACCAGCATCAATGTCGTCGAGGCAAAATACGGCGCGGCCACGTCCAGACTCGAGTAGTCCGGACACAATACCCAAAGCTGCATCGCGAGCATCGTCCAATAGGACAGCCCGCCGATCGCCAACCAATGGAGCCCCGTAAACCAAGTCCAGAAGCGCCGCACCTTGTCTTTGAAAGATGAAATCATATAAAAGATCTTATCAAGCGCCTTGAACTCGATCACACCACCCAGTTCTCCAGCACCAGGTCCGGCACATGACAGAAATGCGCCTGGTTATTTGTCACCAGGACGCAACCCGAGGCCTTGGCAACGGCAGCAATCATCATGTCCATGTTGCCGATCGGCGTACCGGCCCGTTCAAGCGCAACGCGAATGTCGGCATAGGCCGATGCCGCTGGCGCGTCCCAATCAATCACCACGAAGAGATCCTGAAACAGTTCGATCAAATCCTCGAGACGCAACGAGCCCTTCTTGCGCGCACCATACAGGGCCTCGGCAACCGTAATCGACGACAGGACGATCTTGGCCTGGTGTTGGCGGACATGTTCGCGAACGGCCGGGTAACGGTTGGTCACCAGATAGCTGAAGGTGTCCGTATCCAACATGTAGCGCGTCGGCTTCATGCGAAAAGCTCCCGCGTCTGTGGTGCGTCATTGCTCTTTCGCTCGGAAAGAAACTCCCGTTCCGAGGTCGTCAGCTCGTCGCACAGGGAAAAGATCTCGTCAATTGACTTCCGGTCATTCACCGGCATCAGCAGGACCCCGCCACGATACGCCTGAACGGAAACCCGGTTGGTCGCAAACCGAAACTCCCGCGGAATCCGCACCGCCTGCGATCCGCCATTCGTAAACACAGTCGTATACCTCATCTGGACGCCTCCCTCAGAAATATATACACATTATATCTATTATCTCGCAATCCGTCAATCCCCCTGTAAGGTCCTTCAGGTTTTTCATTTCAACCAAGACGCAGCGGTCTTCAAGGCCATAAGCCGCGTGCTTGAGGCGAACCCAATCCACAGGATCGCCCGCCTCCGCTGGCAGAATCTCAACCTTATGGCCACGGTTCAGTTGTGCAACGATTCGACCGTTCGTGGTCGGTAGCATCCGGACGCGCACGGAATCTGCCGTGACACAAGACTTCTCGCGATCGACGAACTTCGCAGACACCCACAGTCCCCGTTTCTGCGGAACGACGACGGCAAACGTCCCCTGCTGATGAAGGATATTCACGGCATCTCCTGCGGCAAACTCATCCGTGGCAGCAGCAATACGCCCCGTCCGCGTGACCGTTCCGCATTTCGTGCACACGTGCCGACATTCGACAGGCCGAGGTGCCGCCATCCTGTAGCAACAGGCCACCGCAATTCCAACTCCCAGCGTCGTTTTCATGGCACTATTATCCCACAAACTTCTCCAGCAGAATGCACGTCATTTTCTTCACTTGCCGATTCCATGATTGCGTCAGGCACAATCATGGAAATCCACTTAACACGAAAATTTCGATCCTTCGCGTTCGATAATTGGATTCGCCTTGTCGAGATCGTCGCGATGCACCCAGATCCTCAGGCGCACGCCCTCTCCCGCAGATCCCGAATATCCGATGCCCCATGTGTGTTGCCGATTGTCGATGTAAGCCTGCTCAACCAAGACGCGGATGCCAGTTCTCGCGAGCGCTTCCGCAAGTTTGTCGCAGGTGCTCACAGACACGTCCGCAACGGCATGTTCAAATTCCGCCGGATGCGAATTTCGCTACGCGGCGCAGCGTTCGGCGCACGAACGACATGTCGCGCAACCGCACGCGTATAATCATGCGTCTCGCCCGTCGTTTCCCGTTCACGCCGCCGACGATAGAACCACAGGGGCATCCACGGCCAGTTGCTTTGAGCCGGCGGGGGTCGCTTTCTTGACTATTCGTTTTTTCGCCAAAGCGAAATCAGGCGAAGAGCTTGGCCAGCTTCTCAAGCTGGGCGACCTTGTCCTTGTTCTCCTGAAGCTTGTGCTTCGCCTCCTCGACGACCGCCGCAGGAGCGTGGGCGACGAAGTTCTCGTTCGCAAGCTTCGCCTCGGCACCCTTGATGAAGCCCGCGAGCTTCGCAAGTTCGCCCGCGATGCGCTTCGCTTCGGCCGCCTTGTCGACGAGACCCTCGAGCGAGAGATAGACCGTGCCGAACTTCGTGATCTTCGACGGCATCGCGAGGTCCGCGTCGGCCGGAACGATCTCAATCGACTCGGCGCGCATGGCCTTCTTGAGGGACGGGAGCTCCTGCTCAACGCCGCGGCCGAGGACGGCCGACGGTACGTCCAGGGACACCTTAACGAAGGTCGCGGGGGGCACCTTGTACTCGGCGCGGAGGGCGCGCACGGCGGTGATCGCCTCGCGCTTCGCGTTGACGAAGTCGTAGTTCGCCTCGGTCGCGCCCCAGGCAGCGAGTTGCTCGGCCGTGAAGCCCTCGGGGAACTTCTGAAGCATGATCGTCTCGCCGTCCTTCAGGAAGCCGAGCTGATGCGCGACCTCTTCGGTGACGAACGGCATATACGGGTGCAACATCTTGAGGGCCGCCTCGAAGACCGTGCGGAGAACCGCAACCGAGACCGCCTTGTTCGGCGAATCCTTCACGTACTCGACGTAGCCGTCGCAAATCTGCGTCCAGAAGAAGTCGTAGACCGCGAGCGCGCCGTCCTGAATGCGGTAGTTCTCGAGAATCTCGTTGAGCTTCTTCGCCGCGCGGTCGCACGCGAAGAGGATGTGCTTGTCGTCGGCAGAAAGGTCGGCGGCGGTCAGCTGGGAGAGCGCCGCGGGCGAGACGCACCGCGGTACGGAGTCGCCGAGCGCCTGCTCCTGGAGCTCCAGGAACTTCGCCGCATTCCAGATCTTCGTCGTGAAGTTGCGTCCGATCTCGAACTTCTCCTTGTTCACCTTCGT
>CAMAHK010000110.1 GCA_945834475.1 uncultured Verrucomicrobiota bacterium | reverse complement strand
GCGGAGCGATCCGTTGAGCTGATCGGTACTAATAAGACGTGTGGCTTAGCTTATTCGCTTTCTTCGAAAGCGAGCGATAAGCGATGAGTGATAAGTGATAAACGAAAAAGTTCCATCACTTAACACTTATAACTTATCACTTAACACTTCACTTGAATGTGAGATCATCCCTCGCATCTCGTATGATGTTGTGATTCTCTTTAGTTCCCAACTAACGGTTTTTGCCGGTGGCCATAGAGGAGTTGACACACCCGTTCCCATTCCGAACACGGAAGTTAAGGGCTCCATCGCCGAGGGTAGTGCGGGACTCGCCCGTGCGAGAGTAGGACGCTGCCGGCTTTTTGTTTCTTCCGAGGGCTCGGAAGAAACAAAAAAACCGGCAGCGTCCGCCATACCCGGCGGCCGTTGGCCTTGGGTATGATTCTTCGCGCTGCGCGCTCGAATAGCGCCGGCTTTTTTTTCGTCCGAAGGAGGCTGTCATGATTGAGACTCAGGTTAATCTTGGTGGGTTAGAGATGGCGACGCCGATTACGACGGCGAGCGGTACTTTTGGGTATGGCACGGAGTATCTCGGCGCTGTTGATTATTCGAAACTCGGTGCCGTGACCGCGAAGGGCATTCGCGTCGAACCGTGGCCGGGCAATCCCATGCCGCGTCATGCCGAGGTCTATGGCGGGCTCGTCAATGCGATCGGCCTTCAGGGAACGGGCGTCGAGCACTTCCTCAACGTGACCGTTCCATGGTATGAGAATTCCGTACCGTCGTGCGTCCTCGCCGACGGCAGCACCAAGCAACCGCCGATGATCGTCAATATCTGGGGCGGCTCCATTGACGAATATGCCGAGGTGGCGCGACGGCTGGGAGACGCCGCGGGCGAGACGCACCGCGGTACGGATGCCGCGGGCGAGACGCTCCGCGGTACGGGGGTGATTGGAGCTCTTGAGATGAACGTCAGCTGTCCGAACGTGAAGGCAGGCGGACACACCTTCGGGCAGGATCCGAAGGTTCTTTGTGAAGTCGTCTCGGCTGTCCGCAAGGCGACGACGTTGCCGCTCATCGTCAAGCTTGCGCCGAACATGCCCTCGATTGCGCCGTATGTGAAGGCGTGTGAGGATGGCGGTGCTGACGCCCTCTCGATGATCAACACGATTCCCGCGATGGTCATCGACATCGAAAAGCGCAAGCCTGTCATCGCCAACAAGACGGGCGGACTTTCCGGACGCGGCATTCATCCTGCTGCCGTGAAGATCGTCTACGACGCGCACAAGGTGACGAAGCTTCCGATTCTCGCGATGGGTGGCATCTACGAAGCGAAGGATGCGATCGAATTCTTCCTCGCGGGAGCAACGGCCGTGGCCGTTGGCACGGCGACCTTCACGAATCCCAACATCGTCTCGGAAGTCTATGATGGCATCGTCGCCTACTGCGAACGCCAGGGCTTCAAGTCGGTTTCCGAAATGACGGGTGCCCTCGCTGACTAAAGCGGCGGGGGAGTTGGCGGGACTCTGTTTCTTTTGGTATAATTTTACCCATGAAGAAGAGATACCTAGCCATTGACATCGGGGCGTCCTCGGGACGCCATATCTTGGGACGCGTCGAAGACGGCAAGATCAAACTGGAGGAGGTCTACCGTTTTGACAATTCGCAGGTCCGCAAGGACGGTCACGATTGTTGGGACATCGACGCGCTTGTCGCGTCCGTGAAGGCGGGCATTGACGCTGCGCTCGCGAAAGGACCGGTCGAGTCGATTGGCCTCGACACGTGGGGCGTCGACTTCGTGCTCCTAGACGAGAAGGGCGAACGTTGCAGCGACGCGGTCGCCTATCGTGACGTGCGCACGGCGAACGCCGACAAGGAGATTGAGACCGAGGTTCTTTCCTTCGCTGACCTCTACGCACGCGTCGGCTTGCAGAAGGCACCGTACAATTCGATCTATCAGCTCTGGGCGCTCAAGAAGGAGCATCCCGAGCAGCTCGCGAAGGCGGCGCACTTCCTGACAGTTCCCGAGTACATCAACTACTGTCTCACGGGCAACATCGTCCACGAGTACACCGACTCGTCGACGACGGCGCTCCTCGACGCGGCGAAGAAGGATTGGGACTTCGACCTCATCGAAAAGCTCGGCCTCCCGACGAAGATCTTTGGCAAGCTGGAGATGCCGGGCGCGACGGTCGGCACGTACAAGGGTGTGAAGGTCGTCCTGCCCGCGCTCCACGACACGGGCTCGGCGTATCTCGCCGTGCCGGCGCGCGACGACAAGGCCGTCTATATCTCGAGCGGCACGTGGTCGCTTCTCGGTGTCGAAAACGAACAGCCGATCACCACGGCGGCGGCGTGCGCGGCGAACTTCACGAACGAGGGCGGCGCGTGGGGACGCTATCGCTTCCTCAAGAACATCATGGGGCTTTGGATGATCCAGTCCATCCGCCGCGAACTCAACGGCGTGAGCTACGTCGAGGGCAAGGCGGGCGATGCCACGGCTGCGGCGCTCGCGAAGATCGCCGACTATGAGAAGGGCAAGAAGTACTCCTTCAACGACCTCGAGGCGGCGGCGCGCAGCGTGGGTGCGGTCGCGACGATCGACGTCAACGCGGGGCGCTTCCTCAATCCCGCGTCGATGATCGGCGAAGTCCTCGCTGCGGCTGCGGAGGCGGGCGCGACACTCACGACGGTCGGCGCGGTGATGCAGTGCGTCTACACGTCGCTTGCGAAGTGCTATGCGGATGCGATCAAGAACCTCGCGACGATCACGGGCAAGACGTACACGTCGGTCAACATCGTCGGCGGCGGCTCGAAGGACGGTTATCTCAATGCGCTCACGGCCGAAGCGACGGGACTCGAGGTCTTCGTCGGTCCGACCGAGGGCACGGCGATCGGCAACCTGATCGTCCAGATGATCGCGGCCGGCGAGTTCGCCGATCTCGCGGCGGCTCGCGCGGCAATCGAACGGTGAGGGCTGGATTTTTGGACATGCGACAGCCGACGCCCGATTTCCGGGGGGCTAATCAACAATTAAATCAACAACCTAATAACGATAATTGCTATGAGCTACAACGATGCGAAGAAGAAGTTTGCGAAGATTGGCGTTGACACCGAGAAGGTGCTCAAGGAGCTTGCGAAGGTTTCCATTTCCATGCACTGCTGGCAGGGCGACGACGTCGGGGGCTTTGAGTCCGTCGGCGGCGCGTCGAACGGCATCCAGACAACCGGCAACTATCCGGGCAAGGCGACGACGCCCGCGCAGCTGATGGCCGACATCGACTTCGCGATGAAGCTTATCCCGGGCCAGCACCGCGTCAACCTCCACGCTTGCTACGGTATCCACGAAAAGAAGGTCATCGACCGCAACAAGCTCGGCGTCGAACAGTTTAAGCCGTGGGTCGCCTGGGCGAAGAAGAACGGCTACGGGCTCGACTTCAATCCGACCTTCTTCTCGCACGCAAACGTCGTGGACGGTCTGACGCTCGCCTCGCCCGATCCGAAGATCCGCAAGTTCTGGATCGAGCACGGCATTCAGTGCCTCAAGATCGCCGAGTACATGGGCAAGGAGCTCAAGAGCCCGTGCGCGATCAACTTCTGGTGCCCCGACGGCTTCAAGGACGAGCCCTCGGACCGCCTCGGGCCGCGTCAGCGCATGGCGGATTCGCTGGATAAGATCTTCAAGACGAAGTACGACAAGAAGGCGGTCGTCCCGACGTTCGAATCGAAGCTCTTCGGCATCGGCGTCGAGAGCTACACCGTCAACTCGCACGAGTTCGTGATGGGCTACGCGCAGAGCCGCAAGATCCTCGCGCTCCTCGACATGGGGCACTTCCACCTCTCCGAGTCGGTCGCGGACAAGATCAGCTCGTTCCTGATGACGTTCGGCAAGGTTGCGTTCCATATCTCGCGTCCCGTCCGCTGGGACTCCGACCACGTCATCCGCCAGAACGACGACCTCCGCGCCGCCGCGCAGGAGATCGTGAAGATGGGGCCGGAGAACTTCCTCATCGCGCTCGACTACTTCGACGCCTCGATCTGCCGTGTCGCGGCGTGGGTCCTCGGCATGCGCAACATGCAGAAGGAACTCCTCAAGGCGATGCTCACGCCGTGGAATAAGCTCGCCGCGCTGCAGGACGCCGGCGATTTCACGCAGCAGCTCGTCCTCCAGGAAGAGTACAAGAACTACCCGGCGGACGAAGTCTGGGCCGAGTTCTGCAAGCGCGCCGGCGTCGTCGCCGACGAAAGCTGGTTCACGGCCGTCCAGAAGTATGAGAAGGAAGTGCTTCTGAAGCGGTAATTGGCGAATTGGCGAATTAGCGAATTGGCGAATCATTTTTAGAATAAAAGTAAAACCATGGACAAGAAACTTTATATCAATCCGCCGCACGTGAATCGCGCGTATGACTGGAAGAATGGTCCGCAGCCGAAGACGCGTGCGGCACTCGACAAGTTCTTCAACTCGCCGGCGATCCGAAAGGTCAAGCAGCAGATGTGCGAAATGGGGCGCCGCATCTACCAGCGCGGCTACACCGACGGCAACGGCGGCAACATCTCCGTGCGCGTCGGCGAAGATCTCGTTCTCTGTTCGCCGACCCTCTGCTGCAAAGGCTTCATGAAGGAAGAGGACATCTGCCTCGTCGACATGAACGCGGGACAGCTCTGCGGCTACCGTCCGCGCACCTCCGAGGTGAAGGTCCACATCGCGATGATGAAGACCGCGGGCTGGTCGGCGTGCGTCCACTGCCATCCGCCGCACTGCAACGCGTTCGTCTTCGCGGGACTTGTCCCGCCGAACGGGATCAATCCCGAAGCGGACATCTTCTTCAACCAGATCCCGATGGCGCCGTACGGCACGCCCGGGACGGACGAGGTCGCGGCGAACGTCGCGAAGATGTCCCAGAAGTCGAACGTCGTCTTCATGGAGAACCACGGCATCGTCTGTGGTGCGCGTGACATCGAGGAGGCCGAATGGTTCGCTGAGAATGCCGACGCGTACTGCCAGGTGCTGCTCCTCGCAGCGGGTCACGGCGGCAAGCTGCAGCAGGTCGGCCCGCAGAGCGTGAAGGACTTCCTTGCGATCCGCAAGGCCCTGGGGCTCCCGGTCGACGACCAGCAGCCGCTCTACAACACGCAGTCGTTCAATGGTTATAAGATGAAACGTGCGAAGAAGTAAACGCACGTCAGTTGCGTAAAAAGGGCTCTCTTCGCGGTGCGAGGAGGGCCTTTTTGTTAGGTGAAAAACTTTTTTAAATTTTCTTCATTTTCCCCCTTGTCAACCGAAGGGAAAAATTGATATACTATACACCCGTTGCGACTGATGGTCCGAAACGTAAGTTGAAGCCACGACAGCGACATCGCTCTTTGAAAGTCG
>CAMAHK010000109.1 GCA_945834475.1 uncultured Verrucomicrobiota bacterium | reverse complement strand
GTGCCTCGCCCCCGTTGGCGGTTGGAGCTTGTGCCTCGCCCCCGTTGGCGGTTGGAGCTTGTGCCTCGCCCCCGATTGTGTCTGGCTCACAACGGGGACGCGACACTCTTGTCGCGTCGGTTAAGGGACTTCTCCCCGGACTTCTCGTCGGACTTCTCGTCGGACTTCTCGTCTTCGCGGTCTGGATCGCCCCCGAATCCTGGCTGTGGCCCGAATCCGTACCGCGGTGCGTCTCGCCCGCGGCGCATCCCAGCCCGACCTCCCCCTACGCCCCCGCAACCTGCGGCTGGGCGCTGACGCTCGCGAAACTCGCGGCGAGCGCGTTTGTGATCTCCGTCGCCGAGGAACTCTTCTTTCGGAAGTGGCTCGTTGAGTTCGCGGGTTTCGGTTGGATGCTCATCCTCTTTGGCGTCGAGCACATGCGCTGGGATCTCGGTGTTGCGCGTGGCTCGGTCTTTATTGCCGAAGGCATCTTTGCGGGACTTTGCTACGGACTTCTCGCGAGAAAGTACGGCATTGTCTCCGCCATCGTCGCTCACGCGGTGACCAATTTTGTTCTCGGTCTTTACGTCATCGGCTGGGACAAGTGGTTTTACTGGTAAAAGGTGTATGAAAATACATTTCTTGTTACGCTCTGTGTAATATAAAGGCGTAATTGGTGTCTAAGTTGAGTTTGGCACTCTTTTTGCAATTACATTTTGCGAAAGGAGTCTCAATGAAATTAGTTATCGCCTACATTCAGCCCGAGCGGCTGAATACCGTCAAGCAGGAGCTTTACTCCCGCGGAATCTTTAAACTCTCCGTGACAACGGCCATGGGGTGCGGTCAGCAGGCCGGCTTCGTCAAGAGCTATCGTGGTGCCGTCGAGGAGGTGACGCTTCACAAGAAGATGCGTCTGGCGATCGGCGTCAACGACGAATATGTCCAGAAGACGATCGAGGGCGTCATCGCGGGAGCGCGTACGGGCGACATCGGCGACGGCAAGATCTTCGTGCTGCCGATGGAAGAATGCGTGCGCATTCGCACCGGCGAGCGCGGCAGCGCGGCGATCGGGTGATAGCCGTGTAGAGGTTGAGAACGTGTAGATTTAAGGAGTGATAGAATGAAACGTTTGTTGCTTTCCGCATTTTATGTTTTGGGTGTCTCGGCGGCGATGGCCGACGAGGCACCTGCAACGGCGGATACCGTGCAGGTCAACCTGAACGTCGTCTGGACCTTGATTGCCGGCATTCTCGTCTTTACGATGCAGGCCGGCTTCGCGCTTGTCGAGACGGGCTTTACCCGTGCGAAAAACGCCGCGAACATCATGATGAAGAACCTGATGGACTTCGCGGTCGGTTCGCTCGGCTTCTACATTCTCGGCGCGGCGCTGATGTTTGGCGCGTCGAAGGCGGCGGGCTGGCTCGGGTGGGGTGGCTTCGGCATGCCGTCGCTCGCCACAGGCGAGGGCATCTGGGACTGGACGTTCTTCTTCTTCCAAACGATGTTCGCGGCAACGGCGGCGACGATCGTCTCGGGCGCGGTCGCGGAGCGCATCGAGTTCAAGAGCTACCTCATCTACTCGGTGCTCGTCTCGGCGATCGTGTATCCGATCAGCGGCCACTGGATGTGGGGCTCCCTGGCGGGCGAGGGCTCGCAGGGCTGGATCGAGGCGCTCGGCTTCCATGACTTCGCCGGCTCGACGGTCGTCCATTCCGTCGGCGGCTGGATCGCCCTCGCGGGTGCGATGATGCTCGGTCCGCGTCTCGGCAAGTTCCATGCGGACGGCAAGCCCGCGCCGATTCCGGGCCACAGCCTCGTCCTCGGCACGCTTGGCGTCTTCCTCCTCTGGATTGGCTGGTTCGGCTTCAACCCCGGCAGCTACACCGCAGGCATCGGCTCGGTTGGCCGCGTCGCGATGACGACGAACCTCGCCGCCTGCGCCGGCACGATCGCCGCGCTTGTCACTGCCTGGATCATCACTGGCAAGCCCGACCTTACGATGGCGCTCAACGGTTCGCTCGCGGGGCTCGTCGCAATCACCGCGCCGTGCGATCTCGTCACGTGCAACGCGGCGATCGTCATTGGCCTTGTTGCGGGCGTGTTGGTCGTCCTCTCCGTCTTCTTCTGGGACAAGATGCACATCGACGATCCGGTCGGCGCGGTGTCGGTCCACATGGTGAACGGTGTCTGGGGCACGCTTGCGGTTGGCCTCTTCGCGGCGCCGACGGCGCTCGGCTATGGCAACGAGATGGTCGGTCTCTTCTACGGCGGCGGCTTCAAGTTCCTCGGCGTGCAGGCGATCGGCGTTGCGATGACGGCCGTTTGGGCCTTCGGCACGGGCCTCGCGATCTTCTGGGCGCTCAAGAAGGCCGGCATCCTCCGCGTCAGCGAGAAGACCGAGCGTCAGGGCCTCGACGTCGCGGAACACGGTCAGGACGCCTACGCCTCCTTCCAGTTCTTCTCGAATATGTGAGAGAAGTTGAAGGGACGAGTTGAAGTTGAAGAAAGGAACGTCGCTCGCCGCCTTTGCGGTGGAGCCGGAGGCGGAAACGAAGGTCGAACTTGAGTCGAAGGAGTCGGGGGCGGCCTGAGCGTCGCCTACGCGTTCTGACCGAGTCAAAGTTAAGATCCTTTTGGGGCGTTCCGGATGTGAGTGTCTCCGGAACGCCCTTTTTGTGTCGCATTATTGGACAGGACCTGGCGCGTTTGGTATAATGGTTGCAATCAGAACGTAACAAGAGGGAGAAAAATGAAGGAACAGACCAAGTACGTGTATTTCTTTGGCGCGGGCCAGACCGAGGGCAACGCCAACATGCGCAATCTTCTCGGCGGCAAGGGCGCGAACCTCGCGGAGATGG
Organism: uncultured Verrucomicrobiota bacterium; assembly: GCA_945834475.1. Taxonomy (GTDB): domain Bacteria; phylum Verrucomicrobiota; class Kiritimatiellia; order RFP12; family UBA1067; genus UBA1067. The sequence goes on along the minus strand of CAMAHK010000109.1, from coordinate 2,665 downwards.
CGGGGCTGGGGCTCCCGGTGCCGCAGGGCTTCACGATCACGACCGAAGCGTGCACGCGCTACTATGACGATGGCAAGAAGATCGCCGCAGACATCATGGACCAGGTGCGCGAGTATGTCGGCAAGCTCGAGAAGTCGGCCGGAAAGAAGTTCGGCGACGCGAAGAATCCGCTCCTCGTCTCCGTCCGTTCGGGCGCACGCGCCTCGATGCCGGGCATGATGGACACGATCCTCAACCTCGGCCTCAACGAGACGGTCGTCAACTCGCTCGCGAAGCAGACGAAGAATCCGCGCTGGGCGTGGGACTGCTACCGCCGCTTCATTCAGATGTTCTCCGACGTCGTCATGGAAGTCGGCAAGAAGCACTTCGAGAAGCTTATCGACAAGATGAAGGAGAAGAAGGGTGTCCAGCTCGACGTCGACCTGACGGCCGCCGACCTCAAGGCGCTCGCCGGCCAGTTCAAGGCCGAGTACAAGAACGCGATCGGTAAGGACTTCCCGGACGATCCGAAGGAGCAGCTCGTCGAGGCGATCAAGGCCGTGTTCCGCAGCTGGGACAATCCGCGCGCCAACGTCTACCGCCGCGACAACGACATTCCGTACAGCTGGGGCACGGCCGTGAACGTCCAGATGATGGCGTTCGGCAACCTCAACAACAACTCGGGTACGGGCGTCGCCTTCACGCGCGACCCGGCGTCGGGCGAGAAGAAGCTCATGGGCGAGTTCCTCATGAACGCGCAGGGCGAGGACGTCGTCGCCGGTGTCCGCACGCCGATGCCGATCTCGAAGATGGCCGACGTGATGCCCGAGGTCTTCAAGCAGTTCCAGAAGATCTGCGCGACGCTCGAGGGCCACTACCGCGACATGCAGGACATGGAGTTCACGATTGAGAACAAGAAGCTCTTCATGCTCCAGACGCGCAACGGCAAGCGCACGGCGCGCGCCGCGCTGAAGATCGCGTGCGATCTCGTGGACGAGGGCATGCGCACCGAGGAGGAGGCCGTCCTCATGATCGACCCGCGCAACCTCGACACGCTGCTGCATCCGCAGTTCGACACGGTCGCGCTCAAGAAGGCCGAGCCGATGGGCAAGGGCCTGCCGGCGTCGCCGGGCGCGGCATGCGGCCGCATCGTCTTCACAGCGGCGGACGCGAAGGAGTGGAAGGCGCGCGGCGAGAAGGTCGTGCTCGTCCGCCTCGAGACCTCGCCGGAGGACATCGAGGGCATGAAGGCGGCGGAGGGCATTCTCACCGTCCGCGGCGGCATGACCTCCCACGCGGCGGTTGTCGCGCGCGGCATGGGCGAGTGCTGCGTGTCGGGCTGCCAGGAGATCACGATGGACGAGGAGAACAAGAAGTTCCGCCTCGGCGGCAAGATCTTCAAGGAGGGCGACTGGCTCTCGATCGACGGCGGCACGGGCAACATCTACGACGGTGTCATCCCGACGGTCGATGCGAAGATCGCGGGCGAGTTCGGCCGCATCATGATGTGGGCCGACAAGTTCCGCAAGCTGAAAGTCCGCACGAACGCCGACACGCCGCGGGACGCGAAGAAGGCGCGCGAGCTCGGCGCGGAGGGCATCGGCCTCTGCCGCACGGAGCACATGTTCTTCTCGCAGTCGCGCATCACGCCGTTCCGCGAGATGATCTGTGCCGACACGGTCGAGGAGCGCGAGCTCGCGCTCAACAAGATCCTGCCGTTCCAGCAGGACGACTTCGAGCAGCTCTTCGAGGCGCTCGACGGCCAGCCCGTGACGATTCGCTTCCTCGATCCGCCGCTCCACGAGTTCGTGCCGCACACCGAGGACGAGATCGCGCTTCTCGCGAAGGAGACGCACAAGCCGATCAGCCGCATCAAGGACATCATCGACTCGCTTCACGAGTTCAATCCGATGATGGGCCACCGCGGCTGCCGCCTGACGGTGACGTATCCGGAAATCGCCGTCATGCAGACGAAGGCGATCATTCGCGCGGCGATCAACGTGCAGCGCCGTCACAAGGGCTGGACGGTGAAGCCGGAGATCATGATTCCGCTCACGGGAGACTGCAAGGAGTTCAAGTTCGTCAAGGACATCGTCGTTCACGTCGCGAACGAGGAGATTCAGGCTGCCGAGATCAAGCTCAACTACGAGGTCGGCACGATGATCGAGGTGCCGCGCGCCGCGCTCGTCGCGGGCGAGCTCGCGGAAGAGGCGGAGTTCTTCTGCTTCGGCACGAATGACCTGACGCAGATGACGTACGGCTTCTCGCGCGATGACGCAGGCAAGTTCCTCGGCGCGTACTACGACCACAAGATCTACGAGAACGATCCGTTCGCGAAGCTCGACCAGACGGGCGTCGGCCAGCTCATGAAGATGGCCGTCACCGACGGCAAGGCCACCCGTCCGAAGATCCACTGCGGCATCTGCGGCGAACACGGCGGCGACCCGACCTCGGTCGAGTACTGCCACAAGATCGGCCTGAGGTACGTCTCCTGCTCGCCGTACCGCGTGCCGATCGCCCGCCTCGCGGCCGCCCAGGCCGCCCTGCGCGGCTAGGGCCCGTCAATCCGCGCCTTTCGGCGCGGACACGGAACGGAGAGGACCGCGCGTTTTCGTGCGGCCCTCTCTTTTTTGAGGCTTCAGGCATAAGTGTGGGTCGTTGTGCGGGGTGACGATGGCGTTATGAA
>CAMAHK010000108.1 GCA_945834475.1 uncultured Verrucomicrobiota bacterium | reverse complement strand
AATCCCGTTCCCCCTCTTCAAGGAACCTTTGGAAGTTTTTAATGCGTCAGCCCTGGGATGTTCTCGAAGAGCGCACCGTAGCTGATTTCTTTTTGGTATAATATGCGGCAAAATATGGAAATCATAGACACTGCTCAGGCGAAGGCCTCGGTTCTGACCGAGGCGTTGCCGTACATTCAGGACTTCAAGGGGTCCGTCGTGCTGATCAAGCTCGGCGGTTCCGTGATGGAGGTCGAGGCCAATCTGGACTCGATCATGGACGACGTCGCGTTCATGAACGCGGTCGGCATCAAGGTCGTGATCGTCCATGGCGGCGGGAAGGCGATTTCGAAGGCGATCAAGGCGTCGGGTCACGAGCCGCAGTTCGTCGAGGGTCAGCGCGTGACGGACGAGATGACGATGGAAATCGTCCGCAAGACGCTCAACAACGTGGTGAATCCCGATCTCGTCCGCCGCCTCAACGTGCGCGGCGCGAACGCGAAGCCGCTGCACGGCAACTGGCTTTTCGGCACGACGAAGATCACGACGCCCGACCGCGGGTACGTGGGCGAGGTCCGCGAGGTCTCGGCGCGGCCGGTGCGCGAAATGCTCGACGCGGGGATTATCCCGGTTGTGACGCCGCTTGGCACGGGTGTCGAAGACCATCACCTTTACAACGTCAACGCCGATTTCGCGGCCGCCGCGCTCGCGAAGGCTTTGAAGGTCCGCAAGTTCGTCCTCGTCTCGGACGTCCCGGGCCTTCTCAAGGATCCGGAGGATCCGACGACCCTTTTCTCCACCTTGCATCTCTCCGAAACGGAGCAGCTCAAGGCGGCTGGAATCATCGCGGGGGGCATGCTCCCTAAAATCGAGAGTTGCGAAGACGCGATCCGTCAGGGGGTGAAGAAGGTTCACCTCGTCGACGGGCGCATGGCGCACTCGCTTCTACTGGAAATATTCACGCGTGAAGGCGTGGGAACGGAGATAACGGAATGAGCAACAAGAACGATGCGATCCTCGAGCTTTACACATCCAAGGTGATGCCCACCTATGCGCCGTCGCTGGTCATTGCGGGCGGCAAGGGCATTACCGTCCGTGATCCCGACGGCATGAGCTACTACGACTTCACGAGCGGCATCGGAGTGCAGTCGGTCGGCTACGGCAACAAGAAGGTCGTCGAGGCGATCCAGGCGCAGGCCGCCGCGCTCACGCACTGCTCGAACCTCTTCGTGAACATTCCCGCGACGAATCTCGCGGCGAAGCTCGTCGACCTCTCCGGTCTCGGCGGCAAGGTGTTCTTCTGCAACTCGGGCGCCGAGGCGAACGAGGCGGCGATCAAGCTCGCGCGCAAGTGGGGCGCGGCGAACGGCGGCCGCTACGAGATCGTGACGATGCGCCAGGGCTTCCACGGCCGTACGCTCGCGACGGTGACGGCGACGGCTCAGGCCTGGTGTCAGGAAGGGTACGATCCGCTCCCCGTCGGCTTCGCGTACGCCGATTTCAACGACCTCGCGTCGGTCAAGGCCGCGATCAACGAGAAGACGGTCGCGATCATGCTCGAGCCCGTGCAGGGCGAGGGCGGCGTGACGCCGGCGACGGACGAGTTCATGAAGGGCGTCCGTGCGCTCTGCGACGAGAAGAACCTCCTCATGATCTGCGACGAAGTGCAGAGCGGCATGGGCCGCACGGGCACGTGGTTCGCGTGGCAGGGCTATGACGTGAAGCCCGACCTCTTCACGCTCGCGAAGGCTCTCGCGGGCGGACTCCCGATGGGTGCGCTCATTTCGAACGCGAAGCTCGCCGACACGTTCACGAAGTCTGCGCACGCCTCGACCTTCGGCGGCAACCCGGTCGCGGCGGCGGCCGCGCTGGCGGTCATCGACGTCATCGAGTCCGAGAAGCTCCTCGCGAACGCGACGAAGGTCGGCGCGGTCCTCAAGGAGAAGCTCCAGGAGTTCGCCGACCAGTACGACAAGCTCCTCGACGTCCGCGGCAAGGGCCTCATGCTCGGCCTCGTCGTCGACGGCGACCCGAAGGAACTCGTCGAGGCGTTCAAGGCCCAGGGCCTTCTCACGCTCACGGCGGGCCAGAACGTCGTCCGCTTCCTCCCGCCGCTCACGCTCAGCGAGGACGACCTCGAGGACGTGATGGACATGGTCTCCGACGCGCTCGACTGCACGTACGGCGAATAAGCTTTTTGAATTGAAGGAAATCTGACGAAAATGAAAGTCTCCGTTGATCAGCTCAAGCTCGTTTCCTCTACGATCCGTTGCCTTTGTGCGGACATGATCGAGAAGGCGAACTCGGGCCACCCTGGCGCACCGCTCGGCATGGCCGACCTCGCGAGCGTCCTGTGGCTCGAGCACCTCAACGTCGATCCGAAGGATCCGACGTGGGCGGGCCGCGACCGTCTCGTCTTCTCGGGCGGCCACGCCTCGTCTCTCATCTACGCGCTCTTCCACCTCTCGGGGATGAGCAAGCTCACGATGGACGAGCTCAAGACGTTCCGCCAGTGGGGCAGCCGCTGCGCGGGCCATCCCGAGCGCACGCTCCTCCCCGGCGTCGAGGTGACGACCGGTCCGCTCGGCCAGGGCATCGCGATGGGCATCGGCCTCGCGCTCGCCGCGAAGAAGGCGGCGATCGCGAACAAGACATGGGTCTTCTGCGGCGACGGCGACATGGAAGAGGGCATCAGCCACGAGGCGTGCAGCTGGGCGGGCGCGATGAAGCTCGATGACCTCATTCTCGTTTACGACTCGAACCACATCACGATCGAGGGCGACACGAAGCTCGCGATGGCCGATGACGCAAAGAAGCGCTTCGAGAGCTACGGCTGGAAGGTGCTGACGGTCAACGGCCACGACTACGAGGAGATCGACCGCGTCTACAGGCGCGCGACGCACGTGAAGGGCCAGCCCGTCCTCATCATCGCCGAGACGCACATCGGTTTCGGCGCACCGACAAAGCACGACACGGCCGACAGCCACGGTGCGCCGCTCGGCGCCGAGGAGGTGAAGGGCCTCAAGGTCGCGCTCGGCTTCAATCCCGAGGAGAGCTTCGTCGTGCCGCAGCGCGTCTACGACATCTTCAAGTCGCGTACGCAGCTCGTGCACGGGCGCGCGCTCCGCTGGAAGAAGCTCGGCTGGAAGAAGGTGATCGGCGACATGGCGACGCTCGAGGCGCTCGTCGCGGCGCTCCCGCAGTTCCCGGCCGACAAGCCGGTCGCGACGCGTGCGGCGTGCGGCACGGTCATGAATGCGCTCGCCCCGCTCGTCCCCGGTCTGATCGGCGGTTCGGCGGACCTCGGCCCTTCGAACAAGACGACGCTCAAGGGCCTTGGTGACATCGGCCCTGGTGACTATTCGGGACGCAACATCCACTTCGGCATCCGCGAGCTCGGCATGTCGGCGATCATCAACGGCATGACGGCGTTCGACGACACGATCCGCGGCTTCGGCGCGACGTTCTTTGTCTTTTCCGACTACTGCCGTCCGGCGATCCGCCTCGCGGCGCTGATGGAGATTCCGTCCATCTACGTCTTCTCGCACGACAGCTACTGCGTCGGCGAAGACGGCCCGACGCACGAGCCGATCGAACAGCTCGCGGCGCTCCGCGTGATGCCCAACGTGATGACGTGGCGTCCGGCGGACGCGCAGGAGACGGGCTTCGCGTGGGTCGAGATGCTCAAGCATACGACGGGTCCGAGCTGCATCCTGACGACGCGCCAGAACCTGCCGATCCTCGAGAACGTGACGGCGGCGAATGTCGCGCAGGGCGGCTACGTGATCTACACGGCCGGAGCGCAGGACGCGTCGACGATTCTCTTCCTCGCCTCGGGCAGCGAAGTCTCGCTCGCGATCGCGGCGGCGAAGCGTCTCGCGGAAGAGGGCCACGGCGTTCGCGTCGTCTCCTTCCCGTGCGTCGAGCGTTTCGAGAACGGCACGCTTCCCGCGTATCGTGACGAGGTGCTGCCGGCGGCGATGACGAAGCGCGTCATCGTCGAGGCGGGCTCGGCGTTCGGCCTCGACCGCTATCGCGTTGACGGCCGCGTGACGAAGTCCGTCACGATCGACCACTTCGGCGCGTCGGCCCCGTACAAGGTGCTCGACAAGGAGTTCGGCTTCACGGTCGACAACGTCTACGCAAAGGCGAAAGAGCTGATCTAGTTTGCCCCACTTGCGTTTCTTGGCCGCTTTCGGTATAATACACGACAATTCAATTTTTTCACAGGAAGAAAGTAGAGGTAGAATAAAATGGGTACTGGTCGTACACTTCGTAAGGAATCCCACGTTCGTCCGTGCAAGACCCCCGCGGGTAAGGCGCAGAAGTCGAAGGCTCAGCGTGCTCGTCTCGTGAAGATGGGCATGGAGGCTGAGAAGGTCGCCGCGATGGACGCCGATGCCGTTCGTGTGCTCGTTCAGCGCCCGACGGTCGTCAAGAAGCTCGTCGCCAAGAAGGCCTAAGCTTAAGATGACTTACATCAGCTGTTCCGTTTCGGAACGGTTTGTGAATCCCCTCTTCGAAGTTTTCGACGGAGGGGATTTCATTCTTTCCTCGTACCGTGACATCGAGGAACCGTTCGCCCGCATGCGCATCTTCTTCGAGGATGCCGCGCAAACTGACGCGGCCAAGTCCGCGCTCAAGTCCGCGCTCGACATCGTCGGCATCGACGCGCCGATCGAAGTCGGCGAAATTGCCGATGATGACTGGAAGCTCGCCTACCGACGCCACTTCAAGACTGAGCCGATCGGTGAACGGCTCCTGACCGTTCCCGCGTGGGAAGTCGAGGAGGCGAAGGAAAAGTGGGGTGACTCTGGCCGTCAGATGATCGTCCTCGATCCCGGCATGGCTTTCGGCACCGGCAAGCACGAGACGACCAAGGCCTGCCTCGAATACATCGACGAGGTGCTGGCGGGGGAGGTGTCTGTTACCGCGCCGCGGGCGGGGACGCACCGCGGTACGGTGTCGTTCCTGGACATGGGGTGTGGAAGCGGCATTCTCTCGATTGCCGCGGCGAAGCTTGGCTGTACGACGGTCAAGGGCTTTGACGTCGATCAGGAGGCGGTCGACGCCTCGGTCGAGAACGCGGCCGCCAACGGGGTGAATGTTGACTTCGTCAAGTTCGCGCTCGGGCGTGAGCCGTACCGTCGTGCGTCCTCGCCGACGGCGTCGCCAAGCCAACCCCCTGTCAGCGCGGCCTTCGGCTGCGTCGCTTCGCTCGGCTGTTCGGGCGGGGACGCACCGCGGTACGGTGTTCGTCACTACGACCTTGTCGCGGCGAACATCCTGGGGCCGCTCCTCATTCGCTTTGTCGACGAGATCGCTGAGTACGTGGGCGACAAGCTCATTCTCTCGGGCATCCTGACGACGCTCTATCCCGAGGTCAAGGCGACCTACGAGGCGAAGGGCTTCCGGGAAATCTCAAACAAGACCTTCGGCGAGTGGACGACCGGTCTCTACAGCCGGTAGGTCGGTCTCGATGAGTGCAGTTTCCACGATTCTGCCAGGCACAATCGTGGAAAAACGGAGGTGGGGTACCACAGCGACAATTTCCTCTCGGCTCTGCCGTCGGCGAAACTAAACGCAAATGTGCGGCGCTAAACGCAGGTTGTAGATAA
>CAMAHK010000107.1 GCA_945834475.1 uncultured Verrucomicrobiota bacterium | reverse complement strand
CCCGAAAACAGACTCAATTCTGGGCATGGTACACGGTATTATGACAAACTGCGCACGGTATTATGACAAACTGCGCTGCTTGACAAGCCCAATCGTCTTATGCTACAGTATAAGTAGCATATTCATAGTCTATGCAGCGAGTGTTGCGATGGCAAATGGCTGGCGGACTGCAATACGATTGTTTTAAAGGGGAAAAACATGAACGCAGTGAAATCAATCGTGACGGGAGTTTTTTGCATTGCGGCAGGTGCGGTTGCCGTCGCTGACGAATTGCCGCTCGTGATGTACGTCACCAACGGCAATGCCAACGCCGCATCTCCGTACGCGACGCGCGAAACCGCCGCGCCGGACCTGAAGACCGCGCTGGACGTCGCGGTGGACGGACAGGAGATCGTGCTGCTCAAGTCTAAGGACGCCTACAAGACCACGGAGCAGATCTTGATCGACAAAGCGCTTGTCGTCCACGGCGAGACGGGCAATCCCGAGGACGTCGTCATTGACGCGCAGAATAAGTGTAGGAACGTCAAGATCGACCATCCGCAGGCGTTGCTCCACTCGGTCGTGTTGGCCAACGGAAGGCTGATTGAAGATCAAGGCAGCAACCTGCAGATCTTTGAGAAAGGCGGCACGGCGTCGAACTGCGTCATCCGCGGCGGATACGTCGTTGGCTACTGGTCGAGCGCTGCGGCTTACCTGATAGGTCCGAATGCGCTGCTGACGCACAGCGTCGTCACCAACAACGTCACGGGTTCGGATGGAGCGGACAAGACGGCGGGCGTACATCTCGACAGAGGTGCGAAGGCCTCGAACTGCCTGATCGCCGACAACCACGAGCTGGCCACGTCCGGCTTGAGCTGCACCGGCGGCGCCTATGTGCCGAACGGGACGCTGGAGAACTGCACCATCGTCCGCAACAGCGCGCGCAAGTGCGGCGGCGTGCGGACATCGTCGAATTCGACGGTGAAGAACTGCGTGATCGTCGGCAACGTGTCGGACGCGAACGGTGCCAGCTACAACAATGTCGATCCCGACCAGAAGCTGAATGAGAAGTTCGTCAACTGCGCCTGCGACGACGAGGAGAAACTCAACGACACCTGCGTCAGGGACACTCCGGCGAACCTCTTCGCCGGCTACGCGAACGGCGACTACACCGTTGCGCCTGGCGCGGTGCTGATCGACGCTGGCGCGGAGGTGTCCAATCCGCCGGCCCTGGACCTTGCTAACTTTACCCGCGTCATGAACGGCAAGATCGACATCGGCGCGTACGAATACGACACCTCCACGTTCTCGCTCGGCCTCAGGACCGACGTGAGCGAGGCTATCGTGCCGGTGACGGTGACCTTCGAGGCGCTCGCCGGCGTCAGCAAGGACGACGTCTACGAGTACGTGTGGGATTTCGACGGCGACGGCACGGTCGATCTGACGACCAGCACGAACAAGGTGCAGCATACGTTCGCGCAGGGCGGACGCTATTCGCCGATTTTGACGGTGGAGGACATGACGGCGGGCAAGTCGGCGACTCAGGACTTCCCGAATCTTCTCTACCTGATGCCGAAGACGATTTACGTCGTGAGCAACAATTCTGGCGCCGCATTCCCCTATGGCAGCTTTGCAACGGCGGCGACAACCCTGTCCGAGGCGCTTTCCGCCGCGATTGACGGCATTGAGATCGTCCTCTCCAATGGCACCCACAATGTCACGACCGAGATACTCGTCGACAAGACGCTCGACATCCACGGTTACGAGGCGGATCCGGCGAGGACCGTCGTGAAGTATACGGGCGTCGATTACAGCGATCCTGGCTTCAGGAATACGCGGGCTGGCACGTTCATCCACGACCTGACTTTTGACGGTGCGGCGGCGAACCGTCCGGGTTGGAATCTCGAAGGTTATGGTGTCATTTCGAACTGCATCATCCGCGGGATGAAGAACTACGGCCACTGGGGAAGAATCGGCGCGGTGTCGGCTGAAGGCAAGAACACCCTCGTCACCCATTGCGTGATCACCAACAACGAGACTACAATAGGAGGCGTTGACTCCAAGGCGATCGTCAAGGCGACGGGCGGCGCCCGCATCGAGAACTGCCTCATTGCCCGCAACAAGGATACTGTTGGAACTCCGTTGGCAAGGGGCAGCGCTGGCGCTTTCGTCAACTGTACGGTCGTGTCTAACGAGCTTAGCACCTCCACCGTTCTGACGGATGAAGGTGCTCTCGGCGTCACGAACTGCATTTTCGCGGCGAATGTGCGCACCGGCTCGGGTTCTGACTTCTCGTTCTCGACGGACGTTCCGACGGCTTGCAGCCGCAACCTCGCCGACACGGAAGTCGCGGGCTGGCTCTACGAACCCGACGCGGCGAAGATTTTTGCCGACCCGGCGGCGCAGAACTGGCATCTGTCCGTCAGTTCTCCTGCGCGCGACTGCGGCGTTCGCCACATGAACCTGCCGGCGACCGATCTCGACGGCAATCCGCGCAAGGTGGGTCGCGTCGACCTCGGCTGTTACGAGAATCCTGTCGGCAACGGCATGACGCTACTGGTGCGCTGATAAGGGACTCCGAGGGCGGACTCCTGACAGACTCGATTGTCTGTTCTAACGGCCTCAACCGTGGAGAATGCTGCTGAACAACGGCCTCAACGAGCCGGTTGCGTTCAAACCCGACTATCGTCTCCGCGGCAGTGCGGCAAACTGCATCGACAAGGGCGACAACTCGGTTTGGGACGGCGTTGCAGAGCCTACCGACCTTCGCGGCAATCCGCGCATCGACAGCGTCAGCAAGACTGTCGACCTCGGCTGCTTCGAATGGTTGCCGGTCGGTTTCAAGCTGTTCGTCCGGTGATGGAAAGGTGACAGGCAAATGATGAATACAAGCAGGGGATTTGCGGCGGCTCTCGTGGCGGGAGCGGTGGGGTGCGCCTTCGCCCAGGCGGTGCTGCCGGGGTATCTGACGGATCCGTCGCTGATGAAGGAGGCGCTCGCGCAGGACAGCAGCTACCAGCCGCCGGAGCGGCTGAAGTATCCGTATGTTTCGACTTACTACGTGACGCCGACGGTGACGACCGAGGAGAGCGTGAAGATCTCGATCTTTGTGACGGACTTCGATTCGTCGAAAATCCGGTTTCTCGATGACTCGCACCGGTTCACCGCGTACCTCGAGTACGGAGTCCAGGGCGGGCCGACGAAGACCGTGCAGCTTGAGAAGCTGAAGAGCGGGGACGCGACGTTCGACCTCGGGAAGCTGTCGGCTGGCGACTATGTGATGCGCACCTGGGTGGTTGACGCGAAGGGACGCGAGTCGCACCGCGTCCACCACGACTTCCGCGTGATGCAGCCGGGCGGGCTGGAGATTCCGGCGGACAAGGTCTACCGCTTGACCGCGGCGGATCTGAAGGCGTACGCGATCCGGAACGACGGCGACCTCGAGGCGATCGTGCACGAGGGCGCGGACGGCACGAAGGTCGTGCGGGAGAAGCGCATAGGCGTTCCCGGCTATACGGTCACGGTACCGCTCGATCCGAAGACTGGCAAGGTGCCGTTCCGCGCCTATCAGAAGGCGACGATCGCCTATGACTCCGGCTACGACACGAACGCGGTCGAGCAGGCGGCGGTTGCAACGGCCGACGGACTGCAGAGGCTCTTGAACGAAAAGGCCGCGGCGGGCTTCCGCAAGGTCGTGCTGTTGCCGGGCACGTACAGGCTCTCGGCGTCGCGGCGGATCGAACTTCCCGACCGGATGACGCTCGACCTCAACGGGGCGACCTTGAAGCAGAACGCCTTCACGGGCTGCAATTCGGACCTCGTCGTCTTCGCGAGCGCCTTTGACGCGCATCTCGTGAACGGCACGCTGGAGGGCGACTACTGGACGCACGACTACAAGAATTCGCCGAACAACTCGGAGTGGCCGATGGGCTTCACGGTCTCGGGCGACTCCCGCTACTGTTCGGCTGAGGGCGTGAAGGTCGTGGACGTCACGGGCTATGGCGCGGGCAACGGCATCGGCAAGGACGCCCGCGGTGGATACGCGCGGTTCTACGAGGGGCTCCCGAAGTTCGCGGCGGGCGGACTCGACCCGAAGACGGGCGAGGTCGACGCGTCCGACAAGCTCCGGTTCACGACGGACTTCTGCAGCCTCAGGAAGATGAAGGACTTCGGCCGCCTACAGATTTCCAAGTACCTCGGCTATCAGGGGCGCGCCACGCGCTCGTGGCAGATGACGGTCTGCTGGTATGACGCGGACAAGAAGTTCGTTTCGTCCGAAACGGCCTGGCAGTACCGCGAAATCTGGATTCCCGCCCAGGCCGCGTTCCTGCGCGTGTCGATTGAGGAGGCGGACGAGAAGGCCGCGAACGGATGCGGGCTCACGATCACCAGCTTCCGTACGCCGACCAACTGTGCGATCAGGAACTGCCGCTTCGAGCACTGCCGCTGCGTCGGATATGCGGCGAGCGCGATGAAGAACTACCTCTTCGAGGGAAACTTCTTCACCACGTCCGGCGAGAGCGCGGCGAAATGCGCGTTTGACGCGGAGGACGGCTGGGACCAGATGCAGGACGTTTACTTCCTCAAGAACACCTTCCGGGATAATCCGGTCAACAACTCGATCCTCACCTGCGCGGGGCACAACTTCATCCTCGAGAAGAACGACTGCGATATCCACTTCTGGGGGCGGACCCATTCGCCCTGCGTGCGGGACAACGTCGTCGGGCACGCGACGTACTGCTGCGACTCGCGTCTGAGGTCCGGCTATGGCCGTTTTGAGCGGAACCGCTACGCGAAGGGCGTGAACCTCGGCAAGACCGATCCCGGACGGAAGGTCGACACTTGGGACTTCATCCTCTCCGGTCTCACCTTCGACGGCAGCAAGGACGCCTTCAACGTCGACGTCGGCGCGGGCGGGCGGCTCGTCGGCTGCACGTTCCGGAACATGCCGGCGAAGATCTCGAACGCCTACGCCTGCACGTTCGAGAAGTGTACGGGCGACTTCTATCCCGGCGGCCGCTGGACAGAGGTGACGGTGAAGGATTCGACGTTCCGCTATTTCTACAGCACCAACGTCTTCACGCGCTGCCACTTTGCGAAAACGACCTTCCAGGGCTTCCGCGGCGGATCCTTCACGGCGAACGATTGCGACTTCACCGATTGTGCGCTGAACAATCTCGGCGCATGCAACTTCAGGATGGCAGACACCAAGCTCTCAGGTTGCGCGTTCAAGGGCACCTACTGGGAGTCGCCGGGCAACTTCCTCTTCGAGAACTGCACGGTCGACGGCGCGAATCCGCTCATCACCCTCGGCGTCTATGGCCTTGGACACATCGGCTTCATCGACTGCGGCTTCTCGGGCGCAGGCGCGGCGGTTCACTTCAGCGACCTCAGGCCTAACAACCAGGGCGACGGCGACACGAATCCCGGCGGCATCGCGATGAAGGGCTGCACCTGGAAGTCGTCCGCGCCGTTCGCGGTCACCAAGTCGAAGGGCAAGGTGCAGAACCCGAAGGCGCTGCGCATTCTCGACAAGGGCAACAAGTGGGCATCGAACACGGCGATCTTCGACGCCGCCGACAGCGACGTGCCCGCGCATTGGACAGCGAAATAACGAGTTGGTCCTGTGAAGAAGTTCGTGTTGTCGCTAGGTATGGTTGTCGCGGCGGCGTTGTCGTCCGGCCGGGGCGGAAAACGGGCGGGGGCGGGGCCCGCCAGGGGGGTGGCATGCGCCAGGGGACGAGACGCCTGATTGTCATCGGCGCGGCGCTGGGTCTGTGTGCGGGCGGGTGGCTGCCGCTCCGTGCGC
>CAMAHK010000106.1 GCA_945834475.1 uncultured Verrucomicrobiota bacterium | reverse complement strand
TCGCCGGTCGTGAAGGCCGAGTCGCTCAAGTTCTCCGAGAACGGCGTCAAGCAGCTCATGCGCGACCTCCTCATTCCGTGGTGGAACGCGTACTCGTTCTTCGTGACGTATGCGAACGTCGACGGGTTCCACGATGAAGAAGTCATGCGGCCCTCCTTCGCGACTGCGTCGGCTGCGGAGGGCAACGATGCCAACACGTTTGAAGTCTCGAACGTGTTGGATCGTTGGATTGTGAGTTCCATGGAAACGCTGATCCATGACGTCACGGCCGCGATGGACGTCTACGACCTCCAGAAGTCGGTTCGTCCGTTCGTGAAGTTTGTCGAGGACCTCACCAACTGGTACATCCGCCGCTCGCGCCGCCGCTTCTGGAAGTCGACGAACGACGGTGACAAGCTCTGCGCGTACCGGACGCTCCGCTATGTGCTCGTCCAGCTCGCGAAGGTCGCAGCTCCCTTCACGCCGTTCATCGCCGAGGAGATCTACACGAACCTCAAGGGCAAGAGCGATCCCGAATCGGTGCACCTCTGCGACTTCCCGACCGCGAACGACGCGGCCCGTCAGCCGGCGCTCGAGAAGGCGATGGCCGACGTGATGACCGCGGTTGAGCTCGGCCGCCGTCTCCGCGCCGACAACGACCTCAAGGTGCGGCAGCCGCTGGCAACGCTCCGCGTTGCAGGATTTGAGGTGAAGGTTGAAGGTGAAGGTGAACAGTGGAAGGATCTTGTTTCGCTGATTACTGACGAACTGAATGTCAAGGCGGTTGAGATGATTGCCGACGAGACGGCGCTTTGCAATGTCTCGTTCAAGGCGAACTTCAAGACGCTCGGCAAGAAGTGCGGTCCGAAGATGAAGGCCGTTGCGGCGGCGATCGCCGCCGCGGGAAATAATCGAATAATCGAATTGTCGAATAATCGAATTGAAGCCTGCGAGATTGAGGGCGTTGAGATTACGGCCGAGGACATCATCGTCACACGGTCGGCCAAGGAAGGCCTGGTCGTCGCCAATGTGGGCGCGATCGTGGTCGGCCTTGAGACGGCGCTGACGCCCGAGCTTATCGCTGAGGGTAACGCGCGCGAGTTCGTCTCGAACGTGCAGTCGATGCGCAAGGAGGCCGACTTCGAGGTCACGCAGCGCATCAAGGTGACGGTTTCGTGCGACGCCGAGATGAAGGCCTCGCTTGAGGCCCACCTCGACTACGTCAAGAACGAGATCCTCGCGAACGAGCTCGTCCTCACGGACGGCACCGGCGACATCGATCTCAACGGACACAAGACCGCCATCACAGTGGAGAAAATCTAACTCCGCCACTTATCACTTATCACTTAACACTTATCGCTAAAATGAGAACCCTCCCGTTTGACAAGGCGAAGCTGGAAGAGATTGCGGCGACCTATCCGACGCCGTTCCACATCTATGACGCGAAGGCGATTCGCGCGAATGCGAAGCGGCTCAAAAAGGCGTTTTCGTGGAACAAGGGCTTCCGCGAGTATTTCGCGGTGAAGGCGTGTCCGAATCCCGAGCTGATGAAGCTCCTGAAGGAATTCGACTTCGGCAGCGACTGCTCGTCGATGGCGGAACTCGTCCTTGCCGAGCGCGTCGGCAACACGGGCGACAAGATCATGTTCACGTCGAACGACACGCCGGCCGAGGAATTCCGCAAGGCGTGGGAGCTCAACGCGATCATCAACCTCGACGACATCACGCACTGGGATTATCTGTACGAGGCAATTCCCGAGTTCGGTTCGCAGGTCGCCGCGCAGGCGGACTTCCGCATCTTCTGTTGCCGCTACAATCCGGGTCCGCTCAAGGGCGGCAACGCGATCATCGGCAAGCCCGAGGAGGCGAAGTACGGCTTCACGCGCGAGCAGCTTTTCGACTGCTACGCGAAGATGAAGGCGGCGGGCGTGAAGCACTTCGGTCTTCATACGATGGTCGCGTCGAACGAGCTGGATCCCGACTACATCGTCGACACGGCGAAGCTCCTCTTCACGCTCGTCGGCGAGATCCACGACCAGCTCGGCATCGACTTCGAGTTTATCAACATCGGCGGCGGCATCGGCATTCCGTACAAGCCCGACCAGAAGGCGATGGACCTCGAATACGTCGGCGCCGGCATCGAGAAGGCGTACGAGGAGCTCGTCGAGAAGAAGGGAATGAAGCCAATTAAGCTCTTCATGGAGTGCGGCCGCTGCATCACCGGTCCCTATGGCTATCTCGTCTCGCGCGTTCGTCACATCAAGAACACGTACCGCCTCTATGCGGGTCTCGACGCGTGCATGTCGAACCTGATGCGTCCCGCGCTCTACGGCGCGTACCACGAGATCATCGTTCCCGGCAAGGAGAACTCGGGCAACACGTCGGTCTACGACGTGACGGGCTCCCTTTGCGAGAACAACGACAAGTTCGCGATCCAGCGCGTCCTCCCGGTGATGGAGCGCGGCGACCTCGTCGTCATCTGCGACGCGGGCGCGCACGGCTACGCGATGGGCTTCCAGTACAACGGCAAGCTCCGCAGCGCCGAGCTCCTTCTCGAAGAAGACGGCTCCGTCCGCCTCATCCGTCGCGCCGAGACCCTCGACGACTACTTCGCCACGCTGGTGTAGTCGGCTCGCAGTTTCATCAGAGTAACGTGACAGGGGAGGTCCGGGATCATGCGAAGACCGATCGATCGGACCGATAACCTTTTCTCGGCTGCGGGGGTGTCGGGACAAGCGGCGCGAAGGCGCATCGCTATCTCGGCGTCGAAGGACGTCCCGAGTTTCAGTCGGTGCGAGTCGCCACCGCCGAAGGCGACCTGTCCTTCGAAGACCTGACGCTGGCCTCCCGCGATTTTTAAGACAGGATTGACGGGATTGAGGAGTAAGATGAAGAAGAATGGTAAGAAGCTCGGTTCAACTGCACGCCCTGCCATGATGAGTTGGATGACGACGGATGCGGAAGAGCGCAAGAAGCGTCAGGAGCGGGCAGCGATGGAGCCGATGAAGGTTCGCACAGTTTCCGCGCCGGACGGATTTGGACGGTACGAGGTCTCCCATCCCGCCGCCGACCGTCGGACGGTTGTGTACCATGTTGAGATCCGAAGCCTCGAGACTCTGGAGAACACCTGCGACTGTCCCGATTTCCAGAAGAGCGGACTCGGTACATGCAAGCACATCGAGCGTGCGCTCAAGACGGCTGCCCGTAAATGCGGGAAGCGGAAGCGCTCTCCCGTCGGCGAGGTGTTCGTGTCCTGCGAGTCCGCCACAGTCCGCTTTGTCACCGGCGAAGCAATGACGGCCGAAGTCCGACGTGCCCTGACCCGGTATTGCGGGGCTGATGGCGAGGTGAAGGATCAATCGGCCGCCGGGCTTGCTGTATTTCTGTCAAAATGCGATCGCCTGAACGAGCTTACGCCCGATTCCGTGCGCGTTTCGGCGGAGGTTCGTCGTCATCTGGAAGACGTGTCGCGCAAAGAATCGCTCACCCGGGCGATTGTCGAGTTCCGAGATGAACAAGGCGATGATCGACATTGGCCGTTTCTGAGGAAGGCACTTTATCCATATCAGTGTGAAGGTGCGCTGCATCTGGCCGGGAAGGGACGTGCGCTTCTCGCGGACGAGATGGGGCTCGGCAAAACGGTGCAGGCCATTGCGGCCGCCTTGTTGCTGCGCGAGACGGTCGGCATTCGGCGCACGCTGGTTGTTGTGCCGGCTTCGCTGAAGGGCGAGTGGGAGGATCAGATTGCCTTGTTCTCCGAGGCGTCGGTCGAGTCGCTTTATGGCTTGCGGCAGACGCGACTTGAGCGTTATGCGAAGACCGATTCCTTTTTCCTTGTCGCCAACTACGAGCAGATCATCCGTGACTGGAAGGAAATCAACGAGATTCTCAAGCCCGACCTCGTCATCCTGGACGAGGCCCAGCGCATCAAGAACTGGAAGACGAAGACGGCGCGCAACTTGAAGGGACTTGTCTCGCCCTATGCGTTTGTCTTGACGGGGACGCCGCTCGAGAATCGTATTGACGAGCTCTATTCGCTCGTTGAGTTTGTCGAGCCGCGCCTGTTCGGCAGTCTCTTTCGCTTCAATCGTCGGTTCTATTCCTTTGACGGCGAAGGGAAGAATGAGGGCATGTGCAATCTGACCGAACTGCACACGGCTGTCGCTCCCATCCTTTTGCGGCGGCGCAAGGCGTCAGTCGAGGATGAGTTGCCGGGTCGGACGACGAAAACATACAAGACGGACATGACGCCGGAGCAGATGCGGCGCTATAACGAGCATTTCAAGACGGTTGCCGAACTCTATCAGCTGAGCCAGAGGCGTCCGCTCTCGCCCAAGGAGCAGGAGCGGTTGCAGATTGCACTCGGGGTGATGCGCATGTTGTGCGACACGTGTTACATTACGGATCGGAAGATCAGGGACTCGCCGAAGCTGGACGAGTTCGAGTCCGTCCTGGACGACATCTTCGCCGACGATCCGACGCGCAAGGTGATCGTCTTCTCGGAATGGACACGTATGCTCGACTTGCTGATGGAGCGGTTGGACGCTAGGGGAATCGGCTACGCCCAGCATACGGGCCTCATTCCGCAAAAGCGCCGTCGCGAGGAGATTCGCCGTTTCAAGGAAGATCCCGCCTGCAGGCTTTTCCTTGCCTCTGAATCGGGTGGCGTAGGACTGAACCTCCAATGTGCCAGTGTCGTCGTCAATCTTGACATGCCGTGGAATCCGGCCCGACTCGAGCAGCGTATCGCGCGCGCCTGGCGGAAACATCAGAAGCGGGACGTGCTGGTCGTGAACATGGTGGCTGGTGGAACGATCGAGGAGCGGATGCTCCAGACGCTCAGCTTCAAGCAGGGGCTTGCCGATTTTGTGTTGGACGCGCTGGGCGAGGCTTCGGATTTCGAGCGGCAGAATCGGGACGAGGCCAAGGGCAAGAAGAAGCCGAGCGCCTTCATGCAAAGACTGGCCTCGGTCATGGGCGGAGCCGTCAAGGTTGAACCCGAATCCCCGACTAAAGCCGAAGTGCGGATTCCGCCAGAAGAGCGCCTCCGCGCGTCAGTCTCGGTGGAGTGTCCCAGCATGGAGCGGTTGACACTCGGCTTTTCGGGTGAAGGATCGGGGCGGACGCTTCGCAGCGTGCTGGCCGTTGGACGGGATCTCGACCGGACGGACCTTGCCGAGCGGATTGCCGAGACACACGGTGTCGCCTTGCCGGATGATGCAATCGAGACAATTTCGCCCGAGGTGTGGAGCACGTTGCAGCGTCTTCAGGCACTGGGTCTCATTACGTTCTCTACCGCCGCGAGTCAGGACGTACTCGTCCGTGAAGCGCCTGATCTCGTGCGTCTTGAGGCGGCGAAGCGCAAGGCTGCGGCCGAGCAGGTTCTGTCCGTCGCCGCGCGGAACCTGGATATGGGCGAGTTGCTCCTGAAGGGTGGATTCTCGACGGAAGGTCAGCACGCCTTGTGTCAGGCCATTTCACTTTCGGCTGCCGCCGCATGTCACGTCAAGGACCTGTCCCCGTCTGACGCCGAAATCGCTCCTGTCGCTCCCGAGACTTTTATCGCCGCAAGAGATTGTCTTGCTCTTGGGTCAGAAGATGCACTTCTCCTGCAACTCGCCGTCCAGAATCAGGACCTTCTAGAGCCCGCCGCCGTCCGTCGGTTCGTCGACCTCTGTCGCAGCGTTGTCGGGTGTCTTTGATTGCGCGCCGTATTTTGGGCAGTCCTATTGGAAGAAGTTGAACGATCCGACCTTTTTCAAGAGTGCCTAGACGGACAGCGAACTTAAAAGCAAATGCTTTACGATTCTTGCCGAACAGGTTGGAAGCGTAGAGATGGAGCGGTTTGTCATGCTTCTCAATCGTGACACGTTCGATTACACCGAATGGCGCAAGGACAATCTCTGCCCAAACGAGACGGTCGATTCGCTGTATGACAAGATCAAGTTTTATTCAGCGCATCGTTCCGAACGCGCCTTCGCCTAAGAACAATTCAGGAGTTTTTAATCAATTCATCTTCAAAGGGAATCGTACAAACAGTCTAAACGATAGGCGGAGGTAACGCACCGCCACCCAAATCAATTTGCAGTGCTGCAAAGCGATCGTCACGCGAAATGTAGGAAATTTTATTGCAGAAGTGAATAAAGTTAAAGAAATATTACTGGCACAAGAAAGTAAGTCAGAGAATCTGCCGCATAGTCATGGAAGCGATAGTGGCGATGCCAAAGATAGACTCGTGAAGCTGAAAGAACTTTTGAGTGAAGATTTTAGGCTCTTCGGGCATAAGTGTGGGTGGAATGTTGCCGCATAAGTTCGTTTGAG
>CAMAHK010000105.1 GCA_945834475.1 uncultured Verrucomicrobiota bacterium | reverse complement strand
GGCTCAAACGAACTTATGCGGCAACATTCCACCCACACTTATGCCCGAAGAGCCACCTTTCTTCGACCCAATACGCTTTAGCATCTTGGGCCGGATATTGCACGTATCCTTGTCAATCTCAGGTTCTGGAACTAGAACATTCAGAACTCCATCCTTGAATACAACACTCGCACGCGTCAGATCAAGGACTATATCAACTTCTCCACTATGCGTGTACCAAACTTCATAAGGGGTAAGATCAGCCGGAGTCCACGAATCAATCTTATAAACGGCCGTTGTAGCATCAATCTTCATGAGACACAACTTTGCCTGGCTCATGTTCACTTGCTGGATACGCACTGCCGGCGATTTTGGACTTTCACTTATCCTTGATCGAATATATCCCAAAATCAAATAAGATGCAGACAAGGCAATCACCAGCAATGAAATCTTCGTCCGTAGAGGTTGTGTGCTCATCGCAACAAACAATCTTTTCATAATAAGCAAATCCTTACGGCAGCTCACACCAACGAACAAACCCACGGCAACACGTCGCGGTATAAGCACCGTGCCGCCTTACATTCATTACACACGCTGGTACCGAAGACGACGCCTCGTAATGAACCCGCCCGACACGCGCATCAAACCACCGCTCACCCTTCCAATGCTGACAAAGACAACATTGAACACGCGTCGCCTTGACATCTGGCGTATAAACCATCACTTTCGGCTTTGACTTTCCGAATCCAAACATCTTCAACCTCCTACTGTGCATTAAACATTGTGCAAACCACTCCCGCACAGATAAAAGAAGAGCGGCGCACCCTCAAATCCTATCTCACAGGAGGCACCGCTAAGAGCCTTTGACGAAATATGAATAGAGAGTACGCCGCGTGTGAATGCACACGTAGCGCACCATCGTAGTTCACTTCGTCAAGTAGAAATTAGCGGTTTCCCTGTGAAGTTACTATACGCTGTTGCGTACGATGTCGCGGGCGTCGGATGCGTTCCTCCTCCGCGCTTTGCGGCTACGGAGGATTAATTCCGCGACTCCTTTCCTGAGTCCTTTGGAGCGACTCGGGGTTAAGGTTTTCCCTCCTTCGCGCCTTGCGGCGACTACGGAGGGCGAGGGCTGATGTCTTGTGCTCGTCAGCCGATTTCAAAGAGCAATGCCGCGTCGGGGCGGCTTATCGGGCGGGGCACAAACCCGCCCTTGAAATCATCTGCGTGAATTATACCACATTTTCATGAGAAACACTTCGCTCTTCACAAAGCATATCGTACAGATAAACAGGACCTTCCCGATAAAGACCGGTTGCTGGATTTTGCAGCTTCTGATACAGATTCGAGCCATAGACAATCCGAAGCGCTTCTTTCAGCGAAACACCCTCTTCATCCATCACACGAGCGCTGAGATCCGTTGTCGCAGCCTCAAAAAGATAGCTTTGCTCAAAAGACATCCATTCGGCATCTAACGCGGGAAAATGGCGACTCCGCAAACCCAAGATCCCGGCTCGCGCCTCATCAAAATCATACCGAGATCTGAACGGCCGTATCGGACTTCAGCATCGAGGCCAGCATCAGGATGCCATGCTCGGTAAATGCGTAAGGACGATACCGCAAGCCTTTCTTCGCATAATTGGAGGTCACATTTTGTGACCTCCAAACGGTCCCCACAACTTCTCCGCCCAGATTGGAGGTCACAATCTGTGACCTCCAATTCTCAAATTCCTCCTTCGACAACTGAAACATGAACCGATCCGGAAATCTGTTTATGTTACGCTTGACCGCCTGATTAAGCACCTTTGTTGGCACACCATAAAACTCGGCAAGATCACGGTCAAGAATGACCTGTACGCCCCGAACCGTTATGATTCGAGCCCTGATATCATCTTGAGCAATAAGTCCAGACGTTCCTGTCTTGGTCTGATCGTTCATTTGGTGTGTATTTTACCAAAATTAGCACACCTTGCATTATCGGATTAGAACAATCAGCGGATGAAGCTCGTCTGAACGGGGGCTTCCTTTTCGGGGAGGCCGTACTTTTCCTTGCCGAGTGCGATTGACTTCATGAGGAACGACATGTTCTTCGCGAGCGTGCGCATCGTCTGAAGGCCTTCGGCATCCTCGGCGGACTGGCCGGGCGCGGCTCCGTGTACGCTGTTCCAGTACTGGCTCGAGGCGACCGGCATGCCGGAGATCGTGAAGTACTTGTTGAGGACGTCGAACGTCGCCGAGCAGCCGCCGCGACGTGCGACAGCAACGGATGCGCCGACCTTCATGCGCTTGTCGAACTTCGCCGAGAAGAAAAGGCGGTCGAGGAACGAGATCAGCGTGCCGTTCGGCGAGGCGTAATAGACCGGCGAGGCGACGATGAGGCCGTCCGCTGCCTTGAACTTCTCGGCCGCCTCGTTGACGATATCGTCAACCACGCACTTGCCGAGCTTCCCGCACGTGTAGCAGCCGAGGCAGCCAGAGACGCGCTTGATGCCGATCTCGACGTTCTCGACCTCGATGCCTTCGTCCGCGAAGACTTTCTTAAGTTCGGCGATGGCGACGGACACGTTGCCGTCACGATGCGGACTACCATTGACGATCAGAACCTTCATCTTTCCGTCTCCTTGATTTTGTGTCAGTCCACGAGCGACCAGAGCAGCGTGTGCGTGTTCTTCGTGTCGCCGCCGGTCTGGAGGAAGAACGCCCCCGTCTCCGTGCGGCCCGCGTCAATCGTGAGCGACGGCGTCGCGTCCGCCGAGAACATCGCCTTCGTGATCGGATGCCATTCCGTGTCCGGCAGCTTCCTGTACGCGAGGTGGCTGAACTCCGCGCGGCGGGAGAGCTTCGCGGACTTGTAGTTGCGCGCGAAGTCCTCGATGAACGAGTAGATGCCGTCCAGGTCCTTAGCGCGGCCCGGATAGCGTAGCGTCGACAGCGTCGCAACCTTCGTCCACTTCCCCGTCTTCAGGTCCTTGTAGCAGCAGGTGTAGGCCGTGCGGTTCGTGCCGTCCATCTCGGCGTCAACGCGGATCGTCACCGGCTGGCCGATCTGCCAGTCAACCGGCGTCATCGTCCGCGCACCCGTGCCCTCGCCGCCGAAACGCGCGACATCCGCATTCGGATTCGCGTACAGCACCTTGGCGCGCAGCTCTTCCTTCACGTTCTCCGGACGGGCCGTCAGGTCGCTCGGATCGACGGGATCCCACACGCTGAAGATCAAGACCTTGCCCTGCTTGCCCTTGTCTTGAATGCCACAGTAGCCGCAGTCCCACCCGTAAAGACAGAAGTAGCTGTTCGTCTGCGTCTCGGTCACGGTGACCGTGCCCTTGATGGACGAGAGATTGCGCTCACCCGGCGAATAGATGAGATGGACGCTCCGCGCCTGGCGTTTCGCCAGTTCCGACAGGGGAACGGCGGCACGGAGCGGGAAGAAGGTCAGTCCGGCAAGCGCTGCAATAAGGATGGTTTTCATGTCTTTTCCTTTCTGGGATACGCCGCGGGCGAGACGCACCGCGGTACGGGTTAAGGTTAGCTCAAAAGTTCGTTTAGATCTGCGGCTGTCAGCTGTTCCATCACTGCGGCGTCCGTCGTGTCGACCGTCGCCTGGATGATCGCCTGCTTGCGGCGCTGGAGCGCGAGAACCTTCTCCTCGATCGTTCCGGACGCGATCATCTTCATCACGTAAACTTTCTTCTTCTGGCCAATGCGGTGCGAACGGTCCGTCGCCTGGTCCTCGACCGCGGGATTCCACCAGGGGTCGTAGTGCATGACCATGTCCGCGCCCGTGAGGTTGAGGCCCGTGCCGCCGGCCATCAGCGAAATGAGGAAGACGGGAATCTCCCGCGAGCGGTTAAACTTCTCGCACTGGCCGAGGCGATCCTTCGTCGACCCGTCGAGATAGCAGTAGGCGATACCCTCCTTCTGCAGTCGCTTCTGGAGGAGCGTCAGCATTTTCACGAACTGCGAGAAGACGAGCACCTTGTGCCCCCCTTCAATCGCCTGCTGCAGCTGTTCCATGAACGTCTCGAGCTTCGCGCGCGAGGCGATTTGGCGGAGCTTCATCAGGAGCGAGAGGAGCTCAAACTTCGACTTCTGGAAGCCCTTCGCCTTGATGAGCTCGCCCGCCGCGGTCCGCGTCACCCCGAGCGCCTTCACGTATTCGCGCTGCGCCTCGTCGCTCATCGGACAGTACGAGACCTTGATGATCTTGTCGGGGAGGTCCTTCGCGACCGTCTTCTTGAGACGGCGCAAGATGAACGGCGAGATCTTCCGCTTCAGGCGCGCGAGCACCTGCTCGGCATTCTCACCGTCCGCGATCGGATCCTGAAAGTTCATCTTGAAGGTCTCGTAGTCGCCGAGGTAGTCCGGCATCAGGAAGTCGAAGATCGACCAGACGTCCGCGACCGAGTTCTCGACCGGCGTACCGGTGAGGACGAGCCGCTGGATCGTGTGCAGCCCCTTCACCGCCTTCGCGTTCTGGGTCTGGCGGTTCTTGATGTGCTGCGCCTCGTCGAGGACGGCGACCGAGAAGTCCTGATTGAGATACGCCGCCTCGAAGTCACGCTGCAAGAGCGCATACGAGGTGATGACGACATCGGCGTCGGGAATCTTCGCGAAGTCTTTCGCCCGCTCGGGACCCGAGACGACGAGCGTGCGCAGATTCGGCGTGAACTTCTTCGCCTCGGCCTCCCAGTTGCGGACGAGCGAGGTCGGACAGACGATAATCGCGGGGAGGTTCTGTCCCTGCGCGTCGTGTGCCCGCGGATCAGACCGCGGCAGCGTGAGCCACGTGAGCGTCTGCAGCGTCTTGCCGAGGCCCATCTCGTCCGCAAGGAGTCCCGAAAGCCCCGCGTTCTCCAAAAAGCGCATCCAGTAAACGCCCTGCTTCTGGTAGGGACGCAGCACGCCGTCGAGCTTGCCGAGCTTCACGGGCTCGAACTTCGCGTCGGCATTCGCGTTCTGCTGCTTCGTCATCGTGCGCCAGAACTTCGCCTTGCCGGCGTTCACTTCGCAGTCGACGAGCGAGAGCGAACTCTTCACGTACGGCGCATACGCGGCCTTGACGCGGAACCAGCCGCGCTCGGCGCCGTTCTGCGACGGGGCGCAGTCGCTGAAGACATCCCGAAGCGATTCGATGCCGCCGCGGTCGAGGAGTACGGTCTTGCCGTCCTGCATCAGGTAGCCGTCGCCCCGGTTGAGCGCGGCCTGCACTTCGAGCGGCGAGACCGTCTTGCCCATTGCGTCGAAGGTGTAATGGACGTCGAACGAGCCGCCCGGCGCGTCCTTGATTGTCACGACCGGCACGACGGACGGCACCTTGTCCATCAGCGCACCCAGCCGGTCGGAAAGCGAAATGCGCCAGCTCTGGCGGCGGAGCTCGGGGAGTCCCGCGCCCAAGAAGTTGAGGACCTTCTGCGGATCGGTGATGTAGTGCTTGAGATCGCCGTCCTTGTACCCCGGCTCGAAGCCCCACTTGAGGAGCTCCTTCATCGCCGCGCGCTCGGCCTTCACCGACCGCACACGCCGAACAAGCGGATCATCCTCGTCTTCGAGATATACCGTACGCGGCGATTGCACCGAACACGCCGGAAACTCGATCAGCTTCCCGTACCGCGCGTTCACCTCAATCGACAGCGCCGCCTTCGATCCCGACACAACCGCGAACATCCGCGGCTTCATGGGGACTTCGATGTATTCGGATTCACGCACCGTACCGTCGCTGTCCCCAGCGACAGGCGCAGTAACAGCCGTCTTCCCACCTCCACCTTTAACCTCAACCTGATTTGCCCGACCCTCGGGCAAATCCATCTCCATCACCCACTGCGCGATGCCGAGGGCGACGACGTGGGGACAGACCATGCCGAACTTTTGGTTCTGGATGCAGGGGCAGTGCGACTTGATGCGTCCGCCCGGCATAAGCTTGAGCGAGACCGGCATCTCCCAGCCGCTCGCCTGCTCGATCTTCCCTGAGATGACAAGCGTGTCGTCATCGTAGGCGACGTCTTTCACGTCCCCCGAATTGCAAAGCGCAAACGCCTGATTGAAGACCTCCGGTCCCCCCCACGCGATGAGTTCTTCCTTGCTAATCCCCGACTTAATCATTTCAAATCCACCTGAACACAACGGGATGTGGGAAGAGCCATCCCACACCCATTCAGACCTTCGCCCCGAGCCCCCGACGCGAACTGCCACGTATTATACCAAATATTTCACTCCGGAAACTCCGCCTCACCAGTTGTATGAAACGCCATCCTCAGGGCAATAATCTTCAAACAATGTTCGCGAAGATCGAATAGTCGGCGAGATCATCCTGCATCCAATATTCTACCGCCGGACTCGGTAAAAGGCGTCCCGAGTTTGCCAGTTGAGTAGTCGGTGCGCCTTGCTTTTATGCTGACTAATCC
>CAMAHK010000104.1 GCA_945834475.1 uncultured Verrucomicrobiota bacterium | reverse complement strand
AGTGGGATGTGCAGCTGGAACGCGGGAGCAATGCGGTCGCGGCAAAGCTGCTGACAGACTGTCGGTCACGCAAAAAGAAAATCAACGCTTGTTGCCCAACACGGCATCGGCGGCCGCATGGCCGACATGACTGCCGATACTGCCGGCGAATGCGCCGGCTGTCGCGCCGATGGCCGTCGAGGCCACGCCCTTGAGACGCGTCGTCCAGCTGTTCTGATCCTGGACGGTCGCCTCCTGTTCGACTGCGGCCAGGCGCTGCGCATGCGCCTGTTGCGCGGCAGCCTCCGCCTGCGCCGCGGCGAGTTTCTTCGCATTGGCCGCCTCGTCCGCGACCCGGCGTTCCGCCGCGACCTGCTCCATTCCCTGCTGCGCCTCGGCAAGCCGCTTGTCCCGGCGCGACTTGCGCAGCGCGCCGAATGACCGGATCGCGCTTGCGCCGTCATCTTTCGCCTCGACAAACGTCCCGGCGTCCGCCTCGGCATCCCTGAGCGGATTCGCCTTGCGCTTCGGTTTCTTTTTCACGACCTCGGCCTTTGGCGCCGGCGCCTTCCGATCGCGGTTGAGCCAGACCGCCAGCGAAGGCGCATTCCCCTCCTTCGCACGCACGCGCAACCAGGCCTGAACCTCGCTGAGGAATTTTCCGGCGGACTCGATGTCGGCGGCGAGGCTGCGCTTGATGATGGCGGACCGGGTCTCGGCCGTCGCAGTCTTCGCGAAACGCTCGACAAACGCCCCGTATT
The DNA here is from genome assembly GCA_945834475.1 of uncultured Verrucomicrobiota bacterium. Taxonomy (GTDB): domain Bacteria; phylum Verrucomicrobiota; class Kiritimatiellia; order RFP12; family UBA1067; genus UBA1067. The sequence goes on along the minus strand of CAMAHK010000104.1, from coordinate 5,733 downwards.
CCTTCCGCGCGACTTGTTCGTCCGGATAGATGGCCATCAGCCGACGGCGGGCGTCGCCAATGATGTTCGCACGGAACTTCTGCGCCGCCGCCCCAATCTCCCCGCTAACCGCAGCGTTGGTGCCGGCGAGCTTGCCCGCCTCGGCAAACACGTTCTCGGCAATCCCCATCTTCAGGTAGATTGCCGCCATTTCGCCTTCGGCTTCGCTCGTCGGCTCCGCGGCGGACACGGAGAGTCCGCAAGACGCGGCGACGAGCGCCGACAGCAGAAATCCAGCCGCCCTCATTCCTCGTCCTCCTTGGGCGCCGGCGCTACGACGACGCGAAGGTTGATCGCGGCCGGATGAATCTCGACCACCTGGAACTTCAGCTCTTCCGGCGGATGCATCACCAGCTCCTCGGCCAACTCCTCGGCGGGCAGCAGCGACTCCACGCGGAAGATCGCCACGCCTTGCGCATAGCTCTTCTGGACGACGGACGAGACGTTCTTCTTGTTTCCCTTGAGGCACACGCGCGTCGCCTTGAGTTTCCAGATCTGGTCCATGCCGCCGACCGTCAGCTCGACCGTCGTCTGCTGTCCCTTCTTGGCGGATGCGTCCGCCGGTTTCTCCCATTTGGCGACGATCTCCGTCGCAATCGTATCGAGCGCCTTCGCGCCCGCCGCCTTCAGGGCGCGGGACGAGCCGGACAGGTCGTCCATCGCAACGACCGTCGCGGAATCCGAAGCCGTCGCGATGTTCACCGAGTTGTCGATGCGCACCGCACGGAACGACACCGTCGCCATATACGACCGGAGGTTCGTCTCGCCGATCTTCGCGGCGTTCGGCTTGGCGACGGCCTCGCCGAGCAGAATCACATCCGCCCCGAACTCGCGTCCCATCGCCGCCGCCGCGCGATTGTCGCCCGCGCCGCGGAACGCCTTCTGGATGCGCTCGAGGTTGTTCTGCACCATGTTCTGGTCGACGGTCGAGATCTCCTTCTCGGCGAGCTTCTTCACCGCCATCGTCTCGATCTCAGAAGTGGAGACCGAGCCGATCGCCTTCTCGTCCACCATCACCATGACCTTCGGCATCGCGGCTGAAGCCGTCAAAGAAGCGGCTAAAACCGACGAAAACAGAACGTGCCTCATATTTCTCCTTTCATATCAGTCATTCAAAACCCACGCCGGCGTTGTGAATGGACGCTCCGCACTTCTGGCATTTATAGACATCCGATCCGTCGGCATAGTAAACGTGGCTGAACACGGCGTCACCACCGCAACCGACATGATAGGCACGACGTTCTTTCGTGGTCGATTTTGTAGACGCGGTCTTCGAGTCAGACGAAGTCGAACCATTTTGGGTCGTCGGCGTGGAATCCTTCCCAACGGGATTACCTTTCCCGTCGGCGACCTGCGTAATGGTGACCGTGTGGCCTGAATCTCCGCCGCTCGCGACAGGTACGCCGCCATGATCCTTGTGATTGGGATCGCCGAACACTGAATTCGCCGCGCGATGGCCGATTTCGTCGCCGAGCGCGCCGCCGAAGCTCGCCCCCGCAGCGGTCAGTCCCGCAGAGACGCCCTGCTCGATGCCGTCCGCGATTGCATCGCCCCAGCTGTTCGCGTCCTGCGCGGCGGCCGTCTCTGCGGCGGACTTGCGCCCGATCTCCTGCGCCGCAGTTGCGCCCTCCTCAAGCGTTATCCGTGACGAGATCTCGACCTGCTCGTTCCAGCCGCCCTCCTGCTCGCGCGCCGTAGTCGTCAGATTGGCAAAGACATTGTCACTAGCCGTCTCGCCTGTGCGCTCGACTTCGCGGTCCTTCGTGAAACCGCCGAGCGAGCCGCCTCCCGGACCCTCGGCGACGCTCGTCACGTCACCGGCCGGCGGCAGCTCCCCGCCCTCGGCCTCGCGCAGGGACTGCGCCTCGTCGACCTCTTCCTCCGCCTCCTCCTTCGGCTTTCTCAGCGTCGCAAGAAAGTCGCTTATCACCTTGGAGGCTCCGCCATTACTGGCCTCCTTGTCGGCCTGATACCTGTCGGCGACGTCATTCGCCTGTTCGCGGGTCGCCCCCTGGCGCATGAGGCTTTCGACGATTTTCTCGTGCTGGAGAGATTTCTCGTCGCCGCCCCAAAGACTTTTTACGGCCTCGACGGCAGCTTCGATGTTCTCGGTCGTGGCCTGCTTGATGACTTCCGCGCCGGCACTCAGGTTATCGGACGACATGTTCTCTTCGACAGTCGAGGCCAATTCCTTGGCGACACCCGTCTCGGTCAAGCCAACGGCGATCTCCCCCGCGTTGACGACCCCTCTGCCGACATTCCCAACGGCACCCGCGACACCCTGGCCAACATCCGTGAGCGTCTCTATTGCCGATTCCCCGATCGTCTCGGCCGCTTCCGCCCAGGTCTGGTTCACTGTGCCGCGTTCGGGAACGCTCTTGCCCATCGTGTTGTAGGCGCTGTCGACCAGCGCCTTGTCCCTCTCGGATCCGTTGACGTACCCCTCCGCCAGCCGAGTCGCCTCCTCGGTGGTGAACTTTCCGGACGCCCGGAGGTCCCTGGCGATGGACATCGCCTGCTCGTTCTTCATTTCGCGCGAATTGGCCTTGTCCACCTCTTTGAAATACCCCTTGCCCGCGACGCCGGCCTCGACGACGGCCTTCGCGGCACTCGCGCCGCCAAGCGTCACCTCGTCCGCCACATTCATGATGACGCCCGCCGACTCCTTGCGGAATTCCTCGTAGTCTCCCTTATTGGCGGCATCCGTCGTTTTGATCACCGCATCGGCGTGCTGAATGGCGTTGATGGCGGTCGCCACCTTTTCGACCTTCGAGGCTTTCGTCTTCTGGGGCCCCTCCTTCGTCGTCGAATGCTTCGCGACGCTCTCCTGGACCTTCTTCGCCATCGTCAAGTCCTTCTTCGCCTGCGTCACGGCTTTCTCGGAACGCTGGAGCTTGTTTTTCGCTTCGACCTGCGCCTGCTGCGCCTTACCGAGATCCTCTCTGGCCTTCGATGCCGCCTTGGACGCATTGTCGTAATCCGTCTTCAGCTTGTTCGCCTTCTCCTGGAGTTTCGCGGCCTCCTGCTTGGCGGCGTTCTGCTTGGCGGGGTCCGTGCCGGCGCTTTGCTTGGCGGCGTCCGCCTGACGTTGGGCGTTTTCGTACGCGTGCTTCGCCTGCGACTCCTTCCATTCCGCTGCGGCCCGCTTGCCGTCGGCATTGTAGACATCATCCGTGCGCTGGTTCAGCGCCTTCGCGTCCTGCTGCACGTGGCTGTTCGCGGCATCCAGCGCCTGCTGCTTCTCGGCCACCTTCTTGGCTTTCTCGAAATTCATCTTCTCGTCGACCTGATGGCGGAGATTCCATTCGTCCTGCAGGACCTTGTCGACCTTAGCCCGCTTCGCCTCAGCCGGTCCGGAGATGATGTTGTTCACGTGGCCTCCCGCAGTCGTGCCATCACCGCCGCCTTTGTCGTCCTTTTGATCCGCCGCAAACGACACTGCGGGCAGGACGATCAGAAGACCGAGCAGCGTCAGGACGAATACGGACCGCCGTCTGCAGGATTCGGGTTTCATACGCAGCACTCCGATGAGGATTTGGTCACTTCACCGCCAGCTTGGCGGACGGTTCGGATTCGAGCCCGCACTCGTCGAGCGCGGTCACGACAACATCGATACCGTCCGCACCGACCACATCGGCGGATAGGACGAACGCGGGTTGCTTGCTCTCGGCGATGAAATCCCTGCCGACGAACTTCTTCCGGTAGATCTTGTATCCCGTCATCCCGTCCCGCGGCGGCGCGAACGTGACCCGGTAGCCCCCGTCAGACTCCTTCTGCGCAACCAGTCCGGTGGGCGGCTGCGGCAGCGGACGCGCCGTGCCGGAAATCTCTGCCGACCAGAAGCTCTGGTGGTTCTTCGGCCCGACGGCCATGACTCGATAGGTACGGGCCTCTGCCGGCTTTAAGCCGGACTGCTCAATGGTACATTCCGACGTCACCCCGACCTTGCTCCAGAACATCCCGACCCAGCTGCGCGCCTCGACGCGATATTCCACAATGTCCGGCTCCGGATTCTTCTTCCAGGTCACGCGGATACGGCCAGGCAGGTCGGACGTGGCCTTGACGTCGGCCGGAACGAGCGGCGCGGGTTTCGTCACCGCCTTCGCCTCGGTCCACGCGGAAAACGACCCGACGGAATTGAACGCGCGGATACGATAACGGTACGTATGCTCGTCAAGGAGGTCGCCGGGATCGTCGTCGCCGTGGAGGAACACGGTCTCGCCACGCCCCTCGACCTCCTCCAGCGACTTAAACGCACCACCGCCGTCGTCACACTCGATCTCGTAGCCGATGACGTCCGACTCCTCGTTCGCCTTCCACGAAAGCGGCACACAGCGGATCTCCCTCGACGGTGCGGTGAACCCGGCGACAGCTGCAGGAGGAGGAAAGGTCTTGACCTCGACCGGTTCGGACGAAGCCCCGACCGCCCCCACGCGGTTGACTGCGGAAACGCGATACCGGTAGACGGTCGAATCCGCGACATCGCAGCCCTTGAACCCGCCGTCACGAAAAAAAAGATCCGCGGGATTTCCTACACTTTTCCAGCTTTCGGAGCCCGCGACCTGCCGCTCGACGCGATAATCGGTTATGCCGTCTGACTTCGGCGCCGACCATCGCAACTCTACGCATCGCGATGACGGCGCGGACACCGTGACATTCTCAGGTGCCTCCGGCGGCGGCGCCGTCATCGTCTCGATCACGGACGACGGATCGCCCATCACTTCCGCCGTATTGATGAACCTGACCCGATAGTAGTAGACCGCTCCGTCTTTGAGACCAGCCTTGTCATGATACGATCCACTGCCCGCCGGCACCGTCCCGATCTCGGCGAACGGCCCGGTCTCGGCTACGGAACGCTCGATCCGGCACTTGTACTCGGCAGACGGACGATTCCAGGACACCGTCGCTTCACGAAGGCCCATCTCTGAAACCGAAACCCCGTCCGGAGGCGACGGCGGCATCTTCAAGGCCTGTTCACGCAGGTTCTGAAAGAGTCCGGAAATCAACTCGTGCACCACCTCGCGCGCATGTTGCGTCAGGGGCGTGTCTTCGTCGTCCGCAACCTTGCCGAGGTCCGCGCTCCAGATGATGCGCCCGTTGGAACAGTCGATGAGACGAATGGAAAGCCCCACGACGGCATAGGTGTCGCCGCCCTTAGCCTGCGTCCCGTATTCGTCGACAGTTCCAATGACCACGGCCTCGGCGCCCATCAGTTTGGCGACCTCAACGGCTTTCGTCTCGGAAAGCCCCGCCAGCGCCAGCTCGGCCTCGCTCATCACCCGCGCCATCTGACCGCGTTCCACCAGCGAATACTTGCGCGTCCGCAGGAGTTCGGTGACCACCATGTCGGAAACGGACGAACCGATCAGCTCCGTCGATGCCTTAAACGGCATCACCGCGATCTTCAGGACCTTGGTCTGCGCGCTTCCCGCATAGACGTTCGCCCTAGACTTCGTTTCCATAAAATAGGCATCTCCAATCCGCTTGCTGGAGCTTGTCGAGCATCCGCCCAACCAAGCGCCGGCAACACAAACGGCAGTTGCGACAATCAATCCTTTCACGCTACCCCTCCTTCGATTTTTTCTATTATAGCCATTAGCATCCCATTCGCTCACTGCATGCGCAATGAGATGAATGTTTAGCGTTGCAACTGGCGGCGTAATCCTGTAACCTACAGGGTTATGCAAAAACAAA
>CAMAHK010000103.1 GCA_945834475.1 uncultured Verrucomicrobiota bacterium | reverse complement strand
CCCCCCCCGTGTCGGATGCGCCCCCCGCGACCCGTTTCCCCGGATTTATCCAAACGCGCAGCGGTCCTGCCGCTTTCCAATGTTACCCCCCCCCCCCCCCGTCAAAAATCACCGTTTTCATACAATTATCACAACTTAACACAACCCCGTACCGTCCGTGCCCTCACGGACAGGCGCAGTAACAGCCCCAGTTCCCAACCGCCTCCCAAACTTCCATTCTCAAATGAGAAACACGTCATTCCCTCGCCAACCCTCCTCTTTACTCCATCACCTCGCGTATATCAATCGTCGCATCGAAATATCCGTCCGCCTCTACGGCCTTCGAGAGATGCCCGTCGTAGACGAGCGCCGTCTTGTACGAAATCCCTCGACGACGCTTGAGTCGTGCAATCTTCTCATCAACCTCATCGACAACCGCATGTCCGATCTCCGCCCGACGTTTGACTTCTATGACGTACACGCTGCGATTTGTCTGCAAAAGCAAATCGATCTGCACGCCCGACCCCCGCGCCTCACGCCCCTTCCGAAAAGGCGCGGCGGAAGTCACCAAACTTCGCTCCAATCCCAAACGCGGCAAAAGTTCACGGAAGTTGTTGATGACGAGATTCTCAAACGCCAATCCCTTAATCGTCTCCCATCCGGGCAACTGCTCAAGCGACGTAAACGCATATCCGCCCCGCTCGATAATCGACAGTTTCGGCTCGATGTATCGAAGATAAAATCGCACGTAATTATCCTTCAGGCGATAGCGCATTTCTTGCACATCTTTACCCGTTTCCGGATTAACGCCCTCATCTACGCCGATAAATCCCGCTTCCTGCAACTCTTCGAGCGCATCGGAAAAATGCCCGTTCCTCTCCTTGCCCAACTTGGCGGCAAGCTCCGACACATTGAGCGGCGCGTCGACAAGCGCCCTCAGGATTTCCGTCCGAAATCCGCTCTCCCCCGTAATAACATCACGAAACATCTCCTCAAAGTCGCTCGCCAGCACACTCTTTGGAATAAACGCCATACGCCGAATATTCTCATCGGCCGAAAGGACGCTCTTGACTTCCTCCAAATATTTCGGCACGCCCCCGGTGACCGACAGCACGTCCAAAACCTCGCCCAAATCTTCGCGCGTCATGCGCTTGCCCCAGAACTTCACACACTCCTTAAGCGGCAGCTCCGGCACCACGAAGTCATATGACCTACGCCCGGCAAACGCACCGTTGTCCACAATGTTCTTGCGGATCCACATCGAGACACTCCCGCACGCCACCAACACCAGACGAGGATGACGGCTGAAGAAATTATCCCAAGCGACTTTCAAGACTTCCGGGAATGTCGGATCGTAGAATCCCATCCACGAGATTTCATCCAACAAGACAACCGTCTTCCGATTACCGATTTGTTGATTGAGCCGAGAGAACGCCTCGAGCCAATCCGAAACATCGCTTCGATCACACTCCGTCTGCAAGGCCAATTGCGAAATGAAGAAACGCAGTTGGTCTGCATTCGAAAGTTTGGGCTTTGGCCGCAACCCCTCCAACTTAAGGAATCGCGCACCCGAACGCCGCGCAAACTCTTCAATCAGCGTCGACTTCCCGATACGTCGCCGCCCACGACACGTCACCAACGACGCGACACGCTTATCCCATAAGGATTTCAGCGCATCCAGCAAGTCATCTCTACCAAAAAACTCTTTCATGAAAATTAGATTTGTTAAACTTTACGCATAACATCATATCATTTCCGCCATAATTCGTCAACAACCATCGGGCACGGTTTGTCGGATTTCGCAAAACCGTGCCCATCTATACGTTCACCCCTCAACACTTTTCCACCCCACACTTCCAGCCACCTCCCAACCGCATTCCAAACTTCCATTCCCAAATGAGAAAACCGGTCAGACCGTCGCTCTCACTTTATCAGGGTTCGGCGGCCATCTCAAACACCAGCTCGCCGCCCTCCATGATGTCGGCGTGGCGAATCTTCCAATCCGTGATCGTCCGCCCGTTGAGCATCACCGACTTCACGTATTTGTTCTCCTCGGACAAGTTCTTGGCAATGACGGTGAAAGAGGTGTAGGTCGAAGGTGTAGGTCTACAGCGGAGGGTCGCCTTCTTGACCTGCGGCGCTCCGATGATGTACTCCCCGCCGCACGGATTGAACGGATAGAAACCCATCGCCGAGAAAAGATACCACACGCTCATCTGCCCGCAGTCGTCGTTGCCACAAAGCCCATCAATCTTCGGCAGGTAGAACTTGTCGAAGACCTCACGGATCCGAGCCGCCGCCTTCTCCGGACAGCCGACCTGCGGATAGAAGTAAAGGACATGATGACTCGGCTCATTGCAACACTCATCCCCCAACGGGAATCGGAAGATTACGGAGTATTGCGCGTGTTAGCGTTAACAGGACTGACAGCCTGCAGGTCATTGCATACGGGAACAGTCCCCGTTGGGCTTAGAACGAAGCGGGACAACAGACACGAAAACCGACTTCGTTATAGCCGTCCCAGCCATACGTGAGCCCATCTCGTCGCGCGGAACGGCAATGCTGAGCCTGCATCGTCCAGCACCCACCCCTCACCACCGAATAATCGGCCGGACCAGGACCGATCTCAGGGTCGTTCGCCGTCGGATCGTCAGCATACCAATCAAGACACATCTCCCACAGACCGCCAATCATGTCATAAATCCCCCAAGCATTCGGCTGATACGAACCGACCTTAGCCGTCGCCCATTCGGCCGTGCAATTCTGCGCCGGAGCTTTCCCCCAAATGGACTGTTGTCCCTGATCGTCGATAAATCCGCCATTGCCGCAATACCGGCCCAGCTTAGCCATATTAAAAGACCACGTGCCGTTATCGAGTTCGTTCCCATCGTAAAGCGCCGCACCTTCGCCCGCACGGCAGGCGAACTCCCACTGCGCCTCAAGAGGCAGGTCAAATTCCGCAGGGTCACACATGATTGCCACACTAGAATGCCACAGCAGCCGCCAATCAATCACCCAACCAGCCGCAACTCCTCCGCGCCCCACCCAATCCAACACAGCCACTCTTCCCCCGCTGCAAATCCGTGGAGTAATCAACTTTCAAGCTTGTGTCAGAGTATACGCGGCATTCTTTAGGGCGTAGATTCATTTGAGGTTGAGCGTGTAATGCGTACCGCGGCCCTGTCCTTGTCGCACCAGAATCTGCGCGGAAACCAGCTGGTCGATTTCTCGTCCAGCAGTGTCCTGCGAAACCTTGCAGATCCTTGCCCACTTTGACGACGTCAAATGTCCCTCAAAATCGTCCAGCATCAAATTGAGAATCTTCTGCTGGTGTTCGTTCAGCGGCAAATCACGATGTTCATTCCAAAACTCAGCCTTCCGCAGAATACCCGAGAGTCTTTCCGATGCCGCGGCAACTGCCCGTGTGTGACAGTCGACGAACCAACCGATCCATCGCGTCACATCGAGTGAATTTCGTTGCGCATGCTCGAGTTCCTCGTAATACGCTGATTTCTCCCTTTGGATCTCTGCCGACAACGAATAGAATCTCAGGGAACTCTTCTCGCCGCGCGAAAGAACCCACTCTGTCATCGTCCGTGCCAATCGTCCGTTTCCATCCTCATACGGATGGAGCGTCAGGAAACGCAAGTGCGCGAGAGCCGCCTTCACAAGAAACGGCTCTGCCGTCGACTCGTTCAGCCAAGCCAAGAAGTCCGTCATCTCATCCACAAGTCTTGTCGCCGGCGGTGCTTCAAAATGCGTCCGCAGCAAGGAACCGTAACGACTGACAACGCGCATAGGACCTTCAGAATCATCCCGATACGCCGCCACACGAATACGTGAGAGTCCGGAATATCCAGTTGGGAAGAGCGCCGCGTGCCACGCGTTCAACCGTTCGACGCTCATCGGACGATTCCATCCGCGCGTGGCGTCAAGAAGCATCTCAACACGCGCATCAAGCGCACGATCCTCTCGTCCATTTTCATCCTGAAGCGCGATTTCCATTCGCCGCGCCACACTTGATCGCACGTCCGCACGATTGAGCGTCTCGCCTTCGATTGCCGCAGAACTGACGATTTCATCGCTGATCGTCTCAAAATCGGCACGATTGCGCAAATCAAATCCGATTGACGACAAGGCCCCGACAAGCTTGCCCTCGGCGAACGCGGCCTGGGAGAGAACCCCCTCCAGTTCGGCCGCACGCCATGTCATCCTCGGCCATTTGTCTTGCTGCCAGATATATCGCGCCACAATTAATCTCCGTATATTTTGCGGAGATTATACCACGAAACCTCCGCACGAGTCAATGGCGATTCGCAGCATCGTCGAGCAGGGAAGAGACATCCGAGGGTCAGTCCTGAGGGAAGAGCGTCAGCGGAATGAAGCAGGTCGCGAGGGCGTGGTCACGGACCGTGCGGACGGTCACATCGATGTCCTTGCCGCGGAAGCTCTTGAAGGCCTCGAGCCACGCGCCTTCAAGCCGCATCGTGAGGCGTCCCGTCTCGGGATTGTACCCCGCGACGACCATCTCGCGCGGACTGTAGCGGATGCCCGTGCCGAGGGCCTTTGAGACGGCCTCCTTCGCACACCAGAAGCGGATGATCGCGTGGGACGAGTTGAGTGCCTGTGCGGCAAGTTCGAGCTCGTCCGGCGTGAAGACGCCCGCCGTGAATTCCTCCGAAAGATCGCGGGCCGTCGATTCGACGTCGACGCCGACGCGCGCATTCGCCGCAGCGATTGCGATCACGAACTGCGCCGTGTGAGCGATCGCGATGTCGAGCTTCGTCGTCAGAAACTCGCTCCACGCGCCGATCGCGTGCGGCTTGCCCGAGTCATCCGGCCAGACCTGGATGTCGGCGTCGCTCCACCGCGCCTGATAGAAGTCCTTCAGGAAGCGCCGCACCGCCTCCTTCGCGGCAATGCGTCCGAAGAGCCACTCCGTCCGCCGCGAAACCGACCCCGTCTTCTCACGGAAGCCCTTGCGCTCCGCGTCGGAGAGGACGATGCGGGACATGATCCTGAGCCAGATCTCCTCGTTACGCTCGAAGATCGCATACGGCACGTCGGTGATGAAGGCCGAGGCGATGTCCGTCGCCGGACTCCCCAGCGTCTCCGCGCTCAGCGCCTGCGTGAGAAAACTCACGGCCGGCTGCATCACGAGCTCGCGGTATTCGCGCGGCACGCGTTCGGTCAGCTCCTCCCAGCCCGTAAACGACATCAGCTCCTTGCCATTGCCGTCCGTGACGACAATATCGCAGAGCTGGCTCTTGGGCGTCACGCCCGTGAGACGCAGATAGCACTTGAGCTGCGCCCCTTCCGCCGGTAGGAGTCCCGCGAACGACAGACACCTGAGGCGGATCGGGAACGACACCGCGCCCGAGAAGCGCTCGTGGCTGCGCCAGAGCGAAAAGCCGCTGACGATGATCTCCAAGAGGAGCGGATTGACAATCCAGAGCGGGAAGCGCGTAAAGGCGACGTTCCCGGCAAGCGGCGGCACGGTGATCTCGTAGTCGATACCCGTCTCGCTCCACGCCTCGACGAAATGGATGCCGCGGAGGCGACGGCCCGCACAGAGGCGCGCCGGGTAGATTTCGCGTCCCGACCAGTGTACGCTGCGCGGCTTCGCGAGCGGCGCGACATCCACCGGGGCGGACGGCGGCAACGCCTCGGCGAGAACGAACGTCGCTTCCATCACCGGCCACGTATAGGCCGCGTTCGGCGCGTCCTCGCGCACCTGGACCTTCACGGCAATCTCGCCCGGGGCTGAGGCTGCGACACGCTCGGCCCGCACGAAGAGCTTGAGCTCGCCGTTTCGGAACGAGACCATGCGGCGGCTCGTGAAATCCTCGATGCGGATGAGCGTCCGGTTTGGCGCCAAGAGCGCGGCCGTCTCGGCCATAATCTCCGCACCCAGCGACAGTGTCAGGAGCGTGAGTCCCCGTAGGTTCGGGTCCGAATACGAAATCTGGCTCGTCCCGAGCGCATAGTCGCCCGCGAACGGCAGTTCCGAGAGCTTGAAGGTCTTGGTGATCTCGACCGACACGCCTGGCGCCGACGCAACCGTGTCCGCGTCGGAGACGAGCGGATTCATCGCGCCGAAGTCGAACTGGCGCTGGCGGCGCGCCTGCTGGGCGATCGCCGCCGCCCGCTGCGCGGCCTTCGCCCAGCGGCCCTTCGGCTCGGCGAGGAAGTTCGCCGCCGAGAGCGCCGTCGCCTGTTCGGCCAGCAAGAGCCGCGGAAACGCGCGCGAAAGCTTCATCTCGGAATCCTTGCGCACCTGCAGGGCGATCGCCGCGTCAAAGTCGAGCTTGCGCGCCCCGCGGCGGACGAAGCCCGCCGTCAGGTCGATCTCGGCCCCGAGCGCGACAAGTTGGGCGAGCGCGTGACGGAGCTGCAGGAGTCCACTGCGGTGAATCGAATTCATCGCGATCGCCGCGTGTTCGGACCCCTTGAGCGTATCCTCGACCGCCTTCGCGAGGCGTCCGCGCGGACCGACCTCAAGGAAGACGCGATAGCCGTCGGTGTGCATCTGGCGCACGGTGTCCGCGAACCGCACCGGCAGCGCCCAGTTGCTGGCAACATCCTCGCGCACGGCCTTGACGGACGGCTCGAGGCGCGTCATCGCGAGGGGCGAGTAGATTTCGCACGTCGGCTCCTGCTTG
>CAMAHK010000102.1 GCA_945834475.1 uncultured Verrucomicrobiota bacterium | reverse complement strand
AATGCCGAAATTGAGATCTTCGAACCGAGCTCCTGCGTAGCGGGCAGCCACGCTCTCTTACCACCATTGCTGTTACCACGCCTGTCGCTGGGGACAGCGACCCGGATTGGAGCGAAGCGGAAATAGCCGAAGGCCGTACGGTGCTTCATGCAGGAGTTCTTCTCTCTCCTGCATTTGCGTGGATTCGTGGGTGATGCGTAAATTTGTCTTTGCGCTCGGGGCATTATTTCACTTTGCGTCATGCCATTTGGGGCGATTTACAGTTCGTGTAAAGATTTTGAGGGGATATTTTGGCCGTGTAGAGGCGGAGAGCGGGGAGATCAGGGTGGCACGGAGTTTGCAGACACGCCAAAGGAGGATTGCATTTTATGGACTATACGGAAAAATGGCGGGCCGAACGGGAACGGAAGGCGTTCTTGGCGTTGGCGGACGGCACGGTGTTTCACGGCGTCGCGTTCGGAGCCCCGAAGGACATGCTCGGCGAGGTCGTCTTCAATACGGGCATGGCCGGGTATCAGGAAATCTTGACCGATCCCTCCTATGCGGGGCAGTTTGTCACCCTCACTGCCCCCGAGATCGGAAATTACGGAGTCAACCCCGAAGACATCGAGTCTCGGGGTCTTTTTCTGTCTGGACTGGTGATTCACGAGCTGAACGAACCGTCGAACTACCGCTCGGCGATGTCGCTCGACGCGTATCTCAAGCAGGCGGGCAAGCCGGGCATCTACGGCGTTGACACGCGTGCGCTGACGATTCATCTGAGGGAGCATGGGAATCAACGTGCTTATTTGCACGTGGAAGATAATGACCGAATAACTGAATTACCGAATGACCGAATGGGTGGTCTGGAGGCGTGGGCGGTTGAGCAGGCGCGTAACTGGGAAGGGCTTGACGGTCAGGACTACGCCGCGACGGTGACGTGTGAAGAAGCCTACGAGTTCAAGTCCAAAGACATTCAGTCAATTGGCGATTCGCCAATTCGTCAATTCGCCCATTCGCCAATTCCCCATGTCGTCTGCTACGACTTCGGCGTGAAGACGAATATCCTTCGGTCGCTCGCGAAGTTCGCGCGGGTGACGGTCGTGCCGGCGAAGACGCCGGCGGAGGAGGTTTTTGCAATGAATCCCGATGGGGTCTTCCTCTCCAACGGCCCGGCCGACCCGGCGGCGGTGACGTACGCTCAGGGGAACATCAAAAAGATTTTGGGCAAGGTGCCGATATTTGGAATCTGCCTCGGGCATCAACTTCTCTCCATCGCCTGCGGGGCGAAGACGGGGCGGCTGAAGTTCGGCCATCATGGGTGCAATCATCCGGTGAAGAACCTAAAGACCGGGGCGGTCGAGATCACGTCGCAGAACCACAACTTCGCGGTCCTGCCCGATTCGGTGCCGGATTGTCTGGAAGTGACGCACGTCAACCTGAACGACGGCTCGATCGAAGGCGTCCGGCACAAGACGCTTCCCGCGTTCTCGGTGCAGTACCATCCCGAGAGCTGCCCGGGTCCGCACGATAGCGAGTATCTTTTCGAGGAGTTCAAGAAACTGATTCACCTATCTTTCCATCCATGAAACATCCAGTCAAATACGTCTTCATCACCGGCGGCGTCGTCAGCTCGCTCGGCAAGGGCATCACCTCGGCTTCGCTCGCGCTTCTTCTCAAGAGCCGCGGCTACAAGGTCTTCATGCAGAAGCTCGACCCGTATCTCAACGTCGACCCGGGGACGATGTCGCCGTATCAGCACGGCGAGGTGTTCGTGACGGACGATGGCGCGGAGACGGATCTCGACCTTGGCCACTACGAGCGCTTTGCGGGCGTCACGTGTTCGCGTGCGTCGAACTACACCTCGGGACGCATCTATTCGGCGGTGCTGGCGCGCGAGCGGGCGGGCGGGTATCTCGGCGGCACGGTGCAGGTCGTTCCCCACATCACGAACGAGATCAAGGACGCGATCAAGTCCGCCGGCGAACACGACTGTGACATCGTCCTCTGCGAGATCGGCGGCGTGTCGGGCGACATCGAGTCGCTGCCGTTCCTTGAGGCGGCGCGTCAGTTCCGTTTCGAGCATGGCTATGACAACACGTGCTTCGTGCATTTGACACTCGTGCCGTACCTGAAGGCGGCGGGCGAACTCAAGACGAAGCCGTCGCAGCATTCGGTCGGCATGCTTCGCAACATCGGCATCATTCCCGACATTCTCGTCTGCCGCACGGAGATGACGATTCCGAAGGAGCATCTCGAGAAGCTCGCGCTCTTCTGCAACGTGAGGCCCGAGCGCGTCATCGAGGAGAAGGACGTGACGGACTCCGTCTACGCGATTCCGCGTGAGCTGCGCAAGCAGGGGCTCGACGAGGAAGTCCTGAAGCAACTTCATCTCGACATCTGGCCCGTGAAGCACACCGAGTGGGATACGCTCGTCAAGAAGGCGACGGAGCCGGCGACGAGCTGCACGATCGCGCTCGTCGGCAAGTACATCTCGATCCGCGACGCCTACAAGTCGGTGCACGAGGCGCTCCATCACGCCGGCATGGCGCACGACTGCAAAGTCAATGTGAAGTACATTGAGGCGGAAGAATTGGAGCAGGTGGAGAAAGTAGGTGGAGGTGGACAGCGGATTGATGAGGTTTTTGCGGGGGTGGATGGAATTTTGGTGCCGGGCGGGTTCGGGGATCGCGGGGTCCCCGGAAAGATCGCGGCGATCAAGTATGCGCGCGAGCATAAAATTCCGTTCCTCGGCATTTGCCTCGGCATGCAGTGCACGGTGATCGAATATGCGCGTGATGTCGTCGGCTGGGCGGATGCGAACTCGACCGAATTCGACGCGAAGACGAAGCATCCGGTGATCGACCTCATGGCCGAGCAACGCGGCGTCACGCAGAAGGGCGGTACGATGCGCCTTGGCGCGTACCCGTGTGTCATCAAACCCGGAACGCTCGCGGCGAAGCTGTATGGTGCCGAACTCATCTCCGAGCGCCATCGCCATCGCTACGAGCTCAACTACGATTCGGAAGGACGCGAGGCGATCGAGAAGGCGGGGCTTGTTGTGTCGGGCACGTCGCCCGACGGCAAGCTCGTTGAGATCGTCGAGCTGCCGAACCATCCCTACTTCATCGCGGGACAGTTCCATCCCGAGTTTAAGTCCCGCCCGACCGCGGCGCATCCGCTTTTCGACGGACTCGTCGCCGCCGCGCTCAATCACTGAGCGGCGGCAGACGAATGCGCACGTGGGATTCGTCCACGCGCGAGCGGACATTTTGGTATAATACGACGATATGAACGTTGTTTCTCTCGTCGGACGCCCGAATACGGGCAAGAGCGCGCTTTTCAATCGGATTGCCCGGAAGCGCGTCGCCATTGTTTTCGACCAGCCCGGCGTGACGCGCGACCGCGTGACGCGCGAGGTCGAGGTTTCGGGTCGCAAGATTATGCTCGTCGACACGGGCGGCATCGCGTTCGACAAGCGCGTGACGAAGGATCCGCTCGATGACGAGACGCGCAATCAGGCGGCGCTCGCGGTCGAGGACTCGGCCGTCTGCGTGATCGTCGTCGATTCGCGCGAGGGCATTACGCCGCTCGATGCGGAAGTGATCAAGCGCGTCCGCGAGTCGGGCGTTCCGTGCATGATCGCGGCGAACAAGTGCGACACGGCGGACGACGACTGGCGCGCGGCGGAATTCGAGCGCTTCGGGCTTCCCGTCTTCGCGACCTCGGCCGAGCACGGCCGCGGCGTGCAGGCGCTCATCGACGCGTTTGTTGCGAAGCTCCCGCCGGCCGTCGCCGACGAGACGGCCGTTCGTCCGCTGCGCGTGGCGGTTGTGGGGCGTCCGAACGCGGGCAAGAGCTCGTACATCAATCGTCTTCTCAATGCGCCGCGCGTCATCGTCTCGGAGATTGCGGGCACGACGCGCGATGCGGTCGAGGTGCCGTTCACGATCGGCGAGGGACCCGAGGCGCGTCACTACATGCTCGTTGACACGGCGGGCATGAAGCCGCACACGAAGATGTCCAAGACCTCGGTCGACAATTTCTCGCTCTTCCGTTCGGAGCAGGCGATCGAAGAGGCCGACGTCGTTATTCTTCTCTTGGACCCGGTGATGGGTCCGACGATTCAGGACAAGCGCATCGCGGGCAAGATCCTTGACGCGAACAAGGCCTGCGTCATCATGATGAACAAGTGGGACCTCGCGCTTGCGGAAGGGATCACGGACGAGAAGCAGGCGGCGGATGCTGTCCGCAAGATGATGCCGTTCCTCTCCTTCGCGCCGATCGTCTTCTGCTCGAACAAGTCCGGCTACAACATCCGCAAGACGGTCGCGGCGATCGACAAGGTCGCGGCGAGCGCGTCGGAGAAGCTGCCGACGGGTATTTTGAACCGCACGATCGAGACGGCCGCGAAGAAGACGCTTTCGCCGATGATCCGCGGCAAGCGCCTCAAGATCTATTACGGACTTCAGGTTTCGGGCAATCCGCAGACGATCCGTCTCTTCGTGAACGATCCGAAACTCGTGACGCCGAATTACCTCGCCTACATCGAGCGCAACCTCCGCGCCCGCTTCGGTCTGGAAGGCGCCCCGATCCGCATCTTCCTCAAGGCCCGTACGCGCAAGGAGCTCAAGTAAGTTGCAGTATCTCAAAAGCCTCCGCGTGGGAATTGACACCTTCGCGGCGGTTGGGATGTCGTTCTTTGATACGCGGGGGTGAAGCTGATTCCCCCGCCCAAAAATCCTTGTGAAAACAAGGTGATACGCGTAACCGTGCGGTCGGGCCTGTACGCGTGAATTCTGTCCCGTACATGCATATCGGAAATGTGGTATAATACTGAGTATAGGAGGCAGTAAGGTCAATGACAATGACAGCAGAAAAGATTCAGGGATTCAATCCTGCGCAATACGAGATCATCAACATGATGTCGTGCTTGCAGGATGAGTCTGACTATGCTGAGTTGAAGAGCCTGCTGGTCAAGTTCTTGGACAGTCGCCTGCAAGTGGCTCTGGATGGGTTGTATGCTTCGGGTGACTTGTCTGATGAAAAGCTGCAAAGTCTCTCCAAGCGCCATTTGCGTACTCCCTACAGGACGCATTGATGGAACGGTTAGTTGTCCTTGATACGAATTGCTTGCTTCAGTCAATTTCCAGACGGAGCCGGTATTATAAGATTTGGCGTGATTTCATCGACGGGCGATACGTGCTTTGCGTCACGACCGAGATTCTTGAGGAGTATGAAGAAATTCTCTCTCGCTATCTATCGCCACTTGTTGCGCGTCTAGTTGTTGAAGCAATTCTTCGGGCTAATAACGTTTTCAGGGTTGATGCTCAATTCCGCTTTGGCTTGATTACCGTTGATCCGGACGATAACAAGTTTGTCGATTGTGCAATCGTGGCCAATGCGGAATGCGTGGTGACGAATGACGCGCACTTTGAAGGCCTTCGTACCATCCCGTTCCCCAAAGTGAATGTGGTCGGGATTGATGAATTTGTCTTGTCATTGGAATGATGTCAAGGAGCGATCACGCAGAGCTGCAGAGCTTCTAGCCCCGAAAGCCGCCGCGTGGGAATTGACACCTTCGCGGCGGTTTTTGTATTATTTGCTTGTTTCGAACGCTGGCGACGAGTCGGCGGTTGGGATGTCGATCATTGACACGCGGGGGTGAAGCTGATTCCCCCGCCCAAAAATCCTTGTGAAAACAAGGTGATACGCGTAACTGTGCGATCTGGCCCAACAGATTCAAGAATGTTGACGGCACGCCGCTTTTCTTTGTCCGCGCGAAGTGGTTGTGCTTGGTGTATAGCGCAGCGAAAAAGGAGTTTGACATGACTGATGAGGTTGAAACCATTGAGTTGAATGATTACAGAACCTACAGCTATTATTCGGCTGACGAATTTATCGGAAAATCTGTTACTGGATTTTCTCGGAAAGGGAATATTCGCCCTGTGTCATGTTTCGGTGTTTGATTGCAATTAGCGGCACGAGCGGCTTCTATACGATTGGAATGTCGAAGTAAGTGAGTAACTCCGCTACGATCATTGTCCCGACGGTAAGGCGCGGGCTCCGGCCGCGCCGACCCATGTGCGCCTCAATTCCAACTCGTATCCGTTTCGGTCACGAGCATCCGCGCGTGGCGGATGGAGAGAACGTGCACTTCGTCCTCGACGATTTCGTAGACAATGCGATATGGGCGGCAGATGGTCTGACGCAGGTTCCCGACATGATCGGGTATGGTCTCGAAACAGACCATGGGCACTGTGCAGCCGCTTTGAGGGAAGTCTTCAAGGACTTGGATTGCTGCCAAGATCTTTGTTCGCCACTTGACCGCATCTTGTGGCGATTGTTCTCTGGCGATTACGGCAAGGATATTATGAAACAGTCCCTGCGCATGGGGGGACGTGAGGACTATCATACGGTAACCTCGTTGGCAGAAAGGGCGCTGAGGAATGCGGCGGAGTCTTGCTCAAGTTGCTTGAGTGTGATTCCCCGTCCCGTTGCGAACTCGCGACGCGAGATCTCGACATCGCGCGAAAGTTGGGCGCGCTCCATCTGTGCTTGCCATTGGGCGAACAGCTCTTCGCGCTTTTCGTATTCGGCAATATTCATGACGACGGTCGTGGCGCGTCCGTTTTGCGTGATGAACAGCGGACGGTGCGTACGCTTCGTGCGTTCGCAGCATTCGCTCAAGTTGCGGCGATATTCCGTAAAAGGAATGACATCCTCGCTCATTTTCGGCCGCGGTGACAATGTTGCCAGATTCTGCATTAATAGTTCTCCTGTTTATGATAAGAGTAGTGTACAGAATAGTGTGAAGAAAGTCAACTGGAGAGCATGTTCGTTCTTCGAAGGGGGTGTGATTTTCCCGTGTAACATCCACTCCCCTTTAAGGATTTCAAAATTCTGAAAAATCACACCCAAGGCCCCAGTTTGTCAAATGGGAAGTGTACCGTGAAGGGGAGTGCGTAGCTGATGGT
>CAMAHK010000101.1 GCA_945834475.1 uncultured Verrucomicrobiota bacterium | reverse complement strand
ATTGGCTCGGGCGGCTGGATTCGAACCAGCGACCAATTGATTAACAGTCAACTGCGCTACCACTGCGCCACGCCCGAACAATCAAGTGGCGCGTATTATATCATAATCTTCGCCTGCCGCACAAGGGGGTTTTTCAAAAAATTTTCTACATCAAAGCTTCTCGGCTTCTCGACCGGAGGGTGATCAGCGTAATCTCGGAATCGTCCAGAAAACGAATCGGGAAGCCGGCCCATTGTCCGGCACCGGACGAGAGATAGAGCCGCGCCTTTCCGCCAAGATCGTAAAGGCCCCTGACAAAGCCGTGGTTATAAACCTTGACCAACGAGGAAAGCACGGGCATAATGCCGCCGTGCGTATGACCCGAGAGCTGTAGGTCGTAGATCCACGGCAACGGATCGCCCGGACGATGGGCAAGCAAGACCCTGAATGCGCCGTTCGTCTCCGCCGCAAACGCCGCCGTGACATCCGGAGTGGAGGCCAACCCGCGTTTGCCGCCGGTCGCATCGGGTATGCCAGCAAGAGCCAGGGCGGGACGCGGGAAGACGCATTCGTTTTCCAGGAAGCGGAAGTTCCAGTCCCGATAAAGCGCCTGCCACTCCTCGACATCCCCGTAGTACTCGTGGTTGCCCGTGACGTAATAGACGCCGTCCGGCGCGGACAGGTCTTTGAGCGGTTCCACGTCGCGCTTGCGGTCCTCCGGCTTGCCGTCGACGATGTCCCCCGTACAGACAATCAAATCGACGCGCAACGCGTTCACCTTGTCGACAATCGCCTGCGTCCGCCAGCGACGCGCCGCGGCACTCACGTGCAGGTCCGTGATCTGAACCAGGCGATAGCCGTCCAGCTCGGCCGGAAGGTTCGCGAACGCCAGCTCGACTTCGCGGACGCTCGGGACCGTCAGTCCGTTGAAAACGCCGCGAATCGCAAGACCCCACGAAACCACGGGCAGGACGAGCAGAATGCGTCCCCGCAGCCGCACAAGCCGCGACACGACGGCAAACGCCGTCAGAAGCATCATTCCCGAATAAAACACGTTCGCCACCCAGATCACCTTGTCCGGAAACTCAGGATTGAAGGCGTCCCCGCCGAACCGCTCGAAGAACACGAACTTCGCCGCACACAGGAGCAGCACCAGTGACCAGGCGATCCGCACGCGGCGGACGGACGAGAGCGGACGCACAAAGACAACAAGCGCAATTGCCCAAACAAAGAACGGAAAATAGATCAGGAACGTGCGCATCGCCTTATTGATCCTCCTGCTTGCGAGGCAGCACGAAACCGGCGAGTACCGCCAGTACGACGGGGAGAAGAAGACCGTCAAACGCAACCGCCCGCAGGACCGTCGACGGTTCGACACACTCGTCGAGCGACAGCCGCTCCAGCGGGTTGAGCGTCGTGACGGGACGCGTCACTTCCGCCGCGAATCGCGTCAGCACGAGCCCGATGCGGTCGGAAAGCTTCGTCTCCAGCTCGTCCGGATACTGCTCGATCACGCTCGGACTCATCTCGCCGACAAGCACCGTCACGATCGCGACAAAGAGCGCGACCGGACGCCCGAGAGACGCCGAAAGGAAGAGTCCGAAGGCGACGACCAGCGCCAGGGTCACCACCAGAAGCACATACGACCGCAGCAGATTGGCCGCAAACGAATCGGCCGGTAGCAGGAGGTCGATATCCTTGCGCGGCCGAAGCATCAGCGGATTGCGGCCTTGATTATGAAATGCAAGCTCGCTGTCGGGCGTCATAGGCTTATATCCCGTCCCGAACCGAAATTCGCGGGCCAGCGGCACGGTGAGGATCGCCTGGGTGATGTTGGAGACGGAAGCCGTCCAGTCACCGATCGTGAAGACGCCGCGAACCTCTTCGCGCGAATTGAATGCCGTCGAGAACCGCATCCGCACACTCAGCCCTTCCGCCGTCGCGAGAGCCGGGTCTGAGAAGGTCCACGTCAGCGTAGCGTTCGTCGGAATCGTCTGATAGTGGTCGAGCGCCTTGTTCTCCAGAAGTCGCAGGACAATCGCCTTCTTCGTCCGCTTCACCGCGGGCGGCGTCTCGGGATCGGCCATAAAGGCCCCGTACATCTCCTTCGCCTCCTCGCGGGGGGACGGCAACAGCGGTTTGAGGACGTGCGCACACGGACGCGCACAGTCCACACGACACGCGAGGATCACGACGGCGACCGCCAGCACGGCCGCGCCCACGACAACATGCGCGAGGGCCTTCGCGAGCACGATCGCCGCATAGCGGACCGGCCGCACCAGCGTCAGCTGAAGGCGCTTCTCGGCGCGTTCGCGCGCGAGCGAACCCGTGGCGGATGCCAGAAGCGAAATGACCAGAAGAACCAACACGCCCCCGAGCGAATAGCGTACGTCCAGTTCACGCAGGCCCTCGGCGGTGCCGTCGCTGTGCACGAGACGCGGCAGGGCGAACATCCAGACGATGCTCACGACCGTCAGCATCGCCAGTGTCTTCGAGCGGACGAACCCGATCAGCTCAAGAGAGAAAATCCGCCAGAACGAATTCATTTGCCTCTCCGACTTTCGCAAGGAAGAACTCCTCCAGGGACGTCCCCAGCTCGCCGACATTCCCCTCGGCCACCGTTTTGCCGTGATTGACGATCATCACGCGGTCGCAGATGTCCTCGGCGTCGGCAAGGAGGTGCGAGGTCGTGAGAATCGTCATGCCGTTCGCCTTAAGCGCCTTGACGAGCGTCTTCACCTCTTTCGTCGAGACGGGATCGAGTCCCGACGTCGGCTCGTCAAGAACCAGCAGTTCGGGCTTGCCGATCAGCGACGCCGCGAGCGCCACGCGCCGCGCCATGCCCTTCGAGAAACCACCGACAGGACGCATCGCGACGTCCTCCAGCCCGACCATCTTGAGAAGCTGAGCCGTGCGGTCTTTCGCCGTCTTACGGTCGAGTCCGCAAAGACCCGCGTAATACCCGAGCGTCTCACGCGCCGTAAGAAACGGATGCAGGTAACTGAGCTCGGGCAAGTAGCCGATCTTTCGCCGCGCCGCAATCGCGCGCGGCGAAAGGCCGAAAAGTTTCACCGAGCCCTTCGTCGGCGCAAGAAGCCCGAGGATCATCTTGATCGTCGTCGACTTGCCCGAGCCGTTCGGCCCGAGGAGTCCGAAGACCTCGCCGCGACGGACCGTCAGGGAAAGTCCGTCCACCGCCTTGACGGTCGGCCTGAGCCAGAAGTCCCGAAAGGTCTTCTCGACATCCGTAAGCGCAATGATGTTGTCGTCTGCCATGATCAGTCCATTTCGCGGCAGAGCCGCACACCCAGAAGAAGAAACGCCGCCACCGCCGGAACAAGCGCGAGCGTCGCGCCCGCAACATACGTCCAGCTCAACGCGCCGCCGTTCGCCAGCACCTCGGCCAGATAGTAGTTGCCGACGAACGGCAGGAACGCCAGCACGACGGCACCAGTCGCCGCAACCGCCGCGTTCGCCCGAAGGCGAACGGCCGCAGATGCCGCAATCGTCACGAGAAAGAGGACGAAGGAGACAAGCGTCAGCGTCGGCGGCAGAAGCCGCAGGAGCTGATGCGGTCCCGCCAAAACCGAAAAGACTGCCACCGAGAGCAGCGACAGCGCGAGCGCGAGCCGCACGGCGGCGAGCACGAACCGATACCGCGCGAACCGGTTGAGCGCAGCCGCGATGACGAGCGGCAACACCAGCGTCGCCAGGCCCGCCGCCACACAAGGCGCCCAGACCCGCGCCAGTTCTCCGGTCTTCTCGGCCATGTGTCCGCCGACCGCCGCGCCCGTGACACTCGTCACCATTGTCGCGCCAACGATCAGCGCAAAGAACAGAACGGCCAGTCCGACACCGGTCGTCTTCGCCAGGAAGAACCCGGCGCGCGACACGGGATGCACGAGTGCCATCTCGGCCGTCCCCGACTCGATCTCTCGGCGGAACGTGCGGATGGTCGCAAAGACCGCGAGCGCACTGCCACACGTCAGGAGCGCCGAAAGGCCCGAATCTCGCGCCATGCGCGTCGCTTCACCGAACTGGTGATAATGGAAGACCGGCGCGACGACCGTCAGCACCAGTGCCGTCAACAGAAGCAATAAAGTCAACGGCTCTGAAAGAACTTCCAGAGCCGTTGACTTTACGATGGCGCGAAAGCGTCTCACGCGCCCCACCCGAGCCCGCCGCAGAACGTCGCCAGCTGGGCATTCTCGTAAAGATACCACGCGAGGGTACCAACGGCCACGCACGCCGCCAGCTCGATGATCGTCGCCAGCGTCGTCGGCCAACCGGGAGCCGGTTCGGCGACGGACGCCGGCATCGGCGGCACGGGTGCCGCGGGCATGTCCGGGATGTCGGGAATGTCTGCAACCTCTCCCGCCTCCGCGGCAGCCGCGGGCGCGGCCGGATTCTTCGCAACCGTCGTCGCCTGCGTCATCGGCTTCTTGACACCGAACTTGCCAGCCGGGCGAACCGCCGTGCCGGGACGCGAGATCTTCAGCGTCTTGCGTTGCGTCACGGAAGGCGCCGGTGCCGCCGGCTTGGCCGCGGTCGCCGTCGGCACGGCTTCTGGCGCTGCAGCAGGTGCGCTCGCCGTCGGCGCTGCAGGAGGCGTCTGCAGGTTGATCGGACGCTTGATGCGGATGGTCTTCATCGGCGCAGGCTCGTTCTTGACCGGCGCGACCCCCATGGCATCGGAAAGGGAAATGCGGGCGGTCTTGTGCTTCGCCGCCTCCTTCTGGGCCTCGGAAGTGGCCGCCTCGGCGATGATCCCCGTCTTATGGAGGATGGCCTGCTGAGGAATCGGCTGGGTCACACCCTTGAGCTTCTGGGTGACGCTCTTGAGCGCCGCCAGCGGCTTGATGGCCTCCGGCGCGGGCGCCGTCGCGACTTCCTCGCGCGGAACCGCCTTCGCCTCCACGGTCGGCAGCTTGCCGACGCCCTGCGCATCGACCGGCATTACGGTCGGCTTCGGCGCGACCGAAGTCGCAGCCGCCGACGTTTCGGCAGGAGTTTCCGTCACCGGAGTGACCGGCTTGGGCAGTACAGGCTTCGGCAACACCGGCGACGCGGCAGCGCCTTCGCCCGGCTTGCGGATAATCGGCTTTGCGGCAATCGTCGCACCCGGCTTCGGCGGCAACTTGAGGCCTGGCTTCAGCGCGCTCACCGTCGCACCCGGCTTCGGCGGCAACTTGAGGCCTGGCTTCAGCGCGCTCACCGTCGCACCCGGCTTCGGCGGCAGCTTGAGACCCGGCTTCAGCGCGCTCACCGTCGCGCCCGGCTTCGGCGGCAACTTGAGCCCCGGCTTCAGTCCGCCCGCCGACGCACCCGCCACGGTCGGACGACGAACCGCCGGCGCCAGCTTCAGCGTCTTCGCCTCGGAGATGTCCGGCTTGGCCAGCGGATTCACCTTCGGCGGCTCCGACGAAACGGGCGTCATTTCAACGGGTGTCATTTTAACTTCTTCAGCCATATTGGCCTCCTTAAATTAAACCGCCATCACTTCGGCTTCCTTGGCCTTGAGCTCGGCGTCGATCTTCGCGATGCCGTCGTCGGTCGCCTTCTGGATCTTATCCAGCGCGGCTTTCAGCTCGTCCTCGGAAATCTTCTTGTCTTTCTCCAGCTTCTTTGCGGCTTCGTTCGCATCGCGGCGGACGTTGCGCATCGCGACCTTCTGGGCCTCGGCCTGCGTCTTCGCCTGCTTGACGATTTCCTTGCGGCGCTCCTCGTTGAGCGCGGGCACCGTGATACGCACGACCTTGCCGTCGCTCTGCGGCGTGACGCCGAGGTTCGCGGCGAGAATCGCCTTCATGATGCCGTCGATCGTCGTCGGATCGAACGGAGTGATCTTGATCTGACGTGGCTCCGGCGTCGAGATCGTCGCGATGTTCTTGAGCGGCTGCTTCGACCCCCACGCCTCGGCCTGCACGCCGTCGACCATCGCCGGCGAGGCCTTGCCCGTGCGGAGGCCCGCGAACTGCGCCTTGAGCGCGTCAAAGCTTTTGCCGATCTTCGACGTCGCGTCATTCAAAACTTCCTGAACCGTTTCCATGTGTGTCTTTCCTTGAGTGTTTAAATTTTTCGATTTTCGACTTGCGACAACCGACGACCGACTGCCGGTCAATCGGATACGATCGTGCCGACAGTCTTGCCTTTCACGACGCCTTCAAGGGCCTTCGGGTCGAAGAAATCGAAGACGACGATCGGGATGTTGTTGTCCATGCAAAGCGCGAACGCCGCGGAGTCCATGACCTTCAGGCGCTTCTCGAGCGCCGTCTCGTACTTGAGCGACGCGTACTTCTTCGCTTTCGGGTCCTTCTTCGGATCGGCCGTGTAGATACCGTCGACCTTCGTCGCCTTGAGAAGCGCGTCCGCGCCGATCTCGCTCGCCTTAAGGGCCGCAGCGGAGTCGGTCGAGAAATACGGGTTGCCCGTGCCGCCGCCGAAAATGACGACGCGCCCCTTCTCGAAATGCCGAAGCGCGCGACGCTGGATGAAGGGCTCCGCCAGCTTCGGCATCTCAATCGCCGTCATCACGCGCGTCGGCACGCCGATCGACTCGAGCGCGTTCATCATCGCGAGCGCGTTGATAATCGTTGCGAGCATGCCCATCGAATCGCCCGTCACGCGATTAACGCCCTTGCCGGCGCCCGTGAGTCCGCGGAAGATGTTGCCGCCGCCGAGAACAATGCCAACCTCGCACCCGAGCGCGTGGATTTTCTTGATGTGCTCGGCCATAAACGCCAAGTGCTTCGGGTCGATGCACTCGCCCGTTTCCTTGTTGCCGAGAACCTCGCCGGAGAGCTTCAGTAGGATTCGACGATATTTAAGTTTACACGAAGATTTTTTCACAGTGAAAATTCTATCATTTAACGCGCCGAAATGCAAGTGCCCGTACTCGGTCAGTCAACACCGCGGTCTTGACTGACCTCGGCATCTGAGCTTTTCGAGTCGTCGAGTCCGAAGCCGCAGTCGGCTTTCAGATGTT
>CAMAHK010000100.1 GCA_945834475.1 uncultured Verrucomicrobiota bacterium | reverse complement strand
GCATGCGGGCTTGGTCAAGAACACGATTTTGGAATTTTCAACTGGCAAACTCGGGCAGACTCAATTCTGGGCATGGTACACGGTATTATGACAAACTGCGCCGGCCCGTCAGTCCGCATCAACGCATCGGTCTGATTTTTGATATAATACACAATTAGGATTTTAGAACTTCAAGTAAGGACACTTAAGAAGATGAAGCGAGAAGATATTCATAAGGTTCTGATCATTGGCTCGGGTCCGATTGTGATCGGCCAAGCGTGTGAATTCGACTACTCCGGAACTCAGGCGTGCAAGGCGCTCCGGGCGTGCGGTTACGAGGTTGTTCTCGTCAACTCGAACCCGGCGACGATCATGACCGACCCGGTGATGGCCGACGCGACGTACATCGAGCCCTTAAACGAGGCGCGTCTCGAGCAGATCATCGAGAAGGAACGTCCCGACGCGCTTCTCCCGAACCTCGGCGGTCAGACGGGCCTCAACCTCTCGATGGAGCTCGCGAAGAAGGGTATTCTCGACAAGTACGGCGTGCAGGTCATCGGCGTCAACCTCGACGCGATCGAGCGCGGCGAGGACCGCGAGGTCTTCAAGGCGACGATGCAGGAACTCGGCATCGAGACGCCCCGTTCGGGCATCGTCCACACGGTCGAGGAGGCGGTCGAGCTCGTCGAGAAGACGATCGGCTACCCGGTCGTGGTGCGTCCCGCCTACACGATGGGCGGCGCGGGCGGCGGCTTCTGCTACAACATCGAGGAGCTCCGCACGATTTGTGCGCGCGGCCTGGACGCCTCGCTCACCCACCAGTGCCTCATCGAAGAGTCGATCCTCAACTGGGAGGAGCTCGAGGTCGAGGTCGTCCGTGACGCGAAGAACCAGATGATCGCGGTCTGCTTCATCGAGAACATCGACGCGGTCGGCGTCCACACGGGCGACAGCTACTGCACCGCGCCGTTCCTGACGATCGACAAGGCGCTTCAGGAGCGCCTGCAGCGCGATGCGTTCAAGATTGTCGAGAAGATCGGCGTCATCGGCGGCACGAACGTGCAGTTCGCGCACGACCCGAAGTCGGGCCGCGTCGTCATCATCGAGATCAACCCGCGCACGTCGCGTTCGTCGGCGCTCGCCTCGAAGGCGACGGGCTTCCCGATCGCGCTTGTTTCGGCGAAGCTCGCCTCGGGCATGACGATGGACGAGATCCCGTACTGGCGCGACGGAACGCTCGAGAAGTACACGCCGGACGGGGACTACGTCGTTCTCAAGTTCTCGCGCTGGGCGTTCGAGAAGTTCCGCGGCGTCGAGGACAAGCTCGGCACGCAGATGAAGGCGGTCGGCGAGGTGATGTCCATCGGCAAGACCTACAAGGAGACCTTCCAGAAGGCGATCCGCGCCCTCGAGCGCGGCCGTGCGGGTCTCGGCTGGGCGAAGGACTTCCACGAGAAGACCTTGGACGAGCTCCTCAAGATGCTCTCCGTTGCCAACTCCGAGCGTCACTTCCAGATGTACGAGGCCGTCCGCAAGGGCGCGACCGACGAGCAGATCTTCAAGGCCTGCGGCGTGAAGGCGTACTTCGTGCAGCAGATGCGCGAACTCGTCGAGCTTGAGGAGCAGATTCTCAAGGAAGGTCTCACGGACGAACTCCTGAAGCAGGCGAAGCTCGACGGCTTCTCCGACAAGTACCTCGCGCAGATCCTCAAGATCGGCGAGAAGGAAGTCCGCGACCAGCGCAAGAAGCTTGGGCTGCGCGAGAAGTGGTTCGCGGTGCCGGTTTCCGGCGTCGAGGGCCAGGCGTACTACTACTCGACCTATCACGATGTCACGCCCGACCCGGATCCGAAGCGCGCGAAGGCATTCGGCGAAGTGCCGGTCTCGAACAATCCGAAGAAGGTGATGATCCTTGGCGGCGGTCCGAACCGCATTGGACAGGGCATCGAGTTCGACTACTGCTGCTGCCACGCCGCGATGGCGATGCGCCGCATGGGGTACGAGACGATCATCGTCAACTGCAACCCCGAGACGGTGTCGACCGACTATGATACGTCCGACAAACTCTACTTCGAGCCGGTCACGGTCGAGGACGTCCTGCAGATCTACGAGGCGGAGAAGCCCGAGGGCATCATCGTGCAGTTCGGCGGCCAGACCCCGCTCAATATCGCCCGTCAGCTCCAGGAAGCGGGTTGCAAGATTCTCGGTACGTCCGTCGATTCGATCGACGACGCGGAGGACCGCGACCTCTTCCACTCGATCATGGACAAACTCGGCATCCCGATGCCGGAGTCGATGATGGCCTCCGACCTCGACGGCGCGCTCCAGTGCGCGGCGAAGCTCGGCTATCCGCTCATCATCCGTCCGTCGTTCGTCTTGGGCGGCCGCGGCATGGAGGTCATCTACGATGAGGTCATGCTTCGCGAGTACGTCGCGAAGGCGGTGGGTGTCACGCCCGACCGTCCGCTCTACCTCGACCGCTTCCTCTGCCACGCGCTCGAGTGCGAGGCGGATGCGCTCTCCGACGGCACCGACATCTTCATTCCCGCGATCATGCAGCACATCGAGCTCGCCGGCATCCACTCGGGCGACTCCGCGTGCGTGCTGCCGCCGGTGACGATTCCGGAGGACGCGAAGGCGACGATCCTCGAGTACACGCGCAAAATCGCGACGGAGCTCAAGGTCGTCGGCCTCATGAACATGCAGTTCGCGATCGAGAACGGCAAGGTCTACGTCATCGAGGCGAATCCGCGCGCGTCGCGCACGGTCCCGCTCGTGTCGAAGGTCGCCGGCATCCAGATGGCCGGTATCGCGACGGAGCTCATGCTCGGCCACACGGTCAAGTCGCTCGGCCTCGACAAGAAGCACGTCGTCCCGTATTTCGGTGTGAAGGAAGCGGTGATGCCGTTCGAGAAGTTCCCGGAAGTCGACCCCGTGCTCGGGCCGGAGATGCGCTCGACGGGCGAAGTGCTCGGCCTTGCCGACACGTTCGGCCTCGCGTACTACAAGTCGCAGGAAGCCGCGGGTTCGCCGCTCCCGACCGAGAAGGGCAAAATCCTTGTCTCGCTTTCGGAGAAGCCGGATGATGCCGTCACGGCCGTTCAGCGTCTCGCGCAGCTTGGCTTCGAGGTGATCGGCACGGAGGGAACGATCAAGTTCCTCGCGTCGAAGGGCGTGAAGGGCGTGGTTATCGCCAAGATCGGCGAGGGACGTCCCGACGTTTTGGACGCGATCAAGAACCGCGAGGTGAAGCTCATCATCAATACGCCGTCTGGACGCCGTGACGCGCGTGCCGACGACTGCCGCATCCGCCAGAACGCGATCAAGTACAAGGTTCCGTACCTGACGACGATCGCGGCCGCGAGCGCGGCGGCGGAGGGTATCGCGGCCGCGATGAGCGGCAAGGGTGAGGTGAAGAGCCTTCAGGCCTATCACGCGAGTATTGTGAGGTGAGAAGGTGAAGATCGTTCAGAACTATATTCTTCGGGAGTTCCTCGTCCCGCTATTCTACTGCCTGACGGGGTTCGTCTCGATCTACGTTCTGTTCGACCTTTTCGGGTCAATGTCCCGCATGCTGTCGGCGCAGGTGTCCTTCAAGGACGCCGCGCTTTACTTCTGCGGGTACATGGCGCCCTACTTCCACTACCTCGTGCCGGCGGCGTTGATGCTGGCGACGCTCTATACGATGTGGACGATGTGCCGCCATTCTGAACTCGTCGCGATGCGAGCGAGCGGTATCAGCTTCCTTGCGATCGTGCGTCCGCTTCTCCTTGTCGCGACGGTGATGGCGCTGGTCGTCACCTGGGTGAATGAGTGGTTCGTGCCGCGCTACGCGGACTGGGCGGCACAGTTCAAGGCTGCGAAGTTCGTGCAGGAGAAGGTCGGGAAGGCGGATAACGTCGTCTATCGCAACACGGCCGAGAATCGGACGTGGAATGTCGACGAGCTCATTGCGGATGACGGCTCGGCGCTCAAGTCCATCCGCATTGCGATCGACCGCCCGAGCGGCGCGCGGCTCCAGACGATCACGGCCGACCGGGCGGATTATCTGGACGGCGAATGGTGGCTGACGGGTGTCAAGGTTCAGCATCACGGACTCGACGGACAGGAGATCGCGACGCCGAACCCGGAACTGGACGCGTTGCAGCTCAGATGTTTCCCTGCGTTCACGGAAGCCCCGGAAGATTTCATCATGCAGAACCGCCCCTGGAAGTTCAACTCGGTCGGGGATCGTTTTCGTTATTTGGCTACGCACAACGAACTGACGCCGGAGCGTCGCAATGACCTCGAGTATGATACTTGGGCGCAGATCATGGCACCATGGGCGTGTCTTGTGATCACGCTCTTTGCGATTCCAGCCGGCATCGCGTCGGGACGGCAGAGTGTCTTCAGTGGCATCCTTCGGGCTCTCGGAATGTTCTTCGGCTTTTACGGCGTGACAATTGGCTGCATGATCGTCGCGAAGAACAACTGGTGCCCGGCGGTTCTGGCGGCGGTGGCTCCAGACGTTCTGTTTCTCGCGCTAGGCGTTCGGGCCTTCTTGAAACAGCGCTGAATTTGTGGTAGAATGCACTCAATGAAAAAAGGTCAGGCGCTCCTTGAGTATGTTCTGGCGATGGCGGGCCTCGTCGTCGTAGTAGGTGTGCTTTGGGGCCTAGTCGATGTCACAGGGCGTTATGCCGTGCGCGCGGAGAATCTGGTGTCGAGTGAGTATCCGTGAGGGGTTTGAAAGGTTTGAAAAGTTAGGAGGTAAGTTATGATGAAGGCGTTGAGAAAAGGTCAGACGATGGTTGAGTACATCATCATCGTATGCTTGATTGCGGTCTCGCTGATCGCGGTGTTCTCGTATCTGGCGCGCGCCATCGGCAAGAAGACGGCCGGTGCGACGGAAGCGCTGTCGGCCGAAGAAGGCCAGAAGGCGAAGTCCGCGGCGGATTCGATCAGCGAGGATTCGATCAAACAGCTGGGCGAGTGATCGTGCAACCCTCCTACGCCAAGGCTACGGAGGGTGACCTCCGCTTGCGCGGAGGTCAGGCGATGATCGAGACGGTGTTGGCCGTCTTGATCATCACTTTTTTGTTCCTGACGCTGTTTAAACTCTCGTACATGCTGACGGGGAAGATCCTGCTCGAGCATGCGGCGATGCGCGTTGCGCGGGCACGAACGGTCGGGCTCAACGACTTCATGTGTCAGAAGGCGGCGCGGGTCGCGGTGATCCCTGTTGCGGGTGAGCGACTTTGGCCGACGGACGACGAGTTCGACTGGAACCTGGAGCTTCACCGCATCCCCGACTACCTCTACAGCGAGAATAACGCGCGGGCACGCGGCATTCTCGATTACGAGGGGTGGAATCGTCTCGGTGTCAACCCGGGCGATGGAACCGATTCGCGGGTGCGACTCGGGTTCTCGCTTTTTGACGACGCATTCACGTTTGATCTTGAAGGGTGCGCCGGTGTCGAGGCGAACGCGACCTTGTACATGATGGATCAGGGAAGATGAAAATGCGTTCGGGACAGGTTGCCGTCTATCTTGTGCTGGTGCTCGTCGCCATCACGTTTCTCGTGCTGATGAACGTCGGTACGTTCTTGGGTGTCTCGGCGCGCAACACGACGATGAACGGCGGCGATGCGGCGGCGCTTGCCGTTGCGCGCTACCAGGGTGAACTTTTGAACCGCATCGGTAAGTGGAATATCGAACATCTGGAGGCTGCGCTGAAGGGGGATGAAGAGGCCTGTCGCGAGATTTCGGCGAAGCAGCTGCGGTGCTGTTTTCTCGATCCGCTAGAGGGGCTGTCCGTTGGCAATCAGGCGGCGAAGGAGAACGGGTGCGACCGAAACGATCGAATGATGGCGATCCTCAAGCAACACGCCTTTGACGTCCGGCAGTATTACGCGCAGAATCCGGATGTTTATCCCGAACCTTGGGAAGGGGCGTGGGAGGAATATGCCCAACGGCTGGAGATTGCCCTTGGACAGGGTGTTTGGGCGGGGCCGGACAATGTGGACTTCCTAGATGCGGCGACGGGGCACATGCTTCTCAATCGCGACTTCTATGAGGCCATTGCCGGACGAAACTGGTGTTGGTTTCATTTCAATGCGCCGGGCTTGCTGTCGGGTTACACGTCCTTTCGCGACTGGGGGCCGATTCCGGGGCGCGACCCAGAGACGCGACGTCGAAAATGCGTCAACAGCGAGGTTTATTCGCTACAGCTAGACATGCGTGTCGGCAGCGCGCTCGACCTTCTGGGAACGAACGTGATCATGCGGCTGACGAATGCGACGGCGGACGATCTGAAGAACGCGCCGCTTCTTGCCGACCGGACGCAAGCCTGGTTCTTCTACGAACGCTCGGAGTGGCGAAACTGGTGGGAGATGGATCCCGACGGCGAATGGCAGTTTCCGGCGGTGGGACGCGTGCGTCCCGAATACGATGTGCGCGGATGCGCGGCGATCTGCCGCGTGTCGCTCGGTTTCGCCAACGTCGTGCAGGACGACGAGCGCGAGGCCGTTTGGTCGGGTGCGGCGAAGCCGTTCGGCACGATCGAGAACGAGGAGGGCGAACGTGATGTCGTTACGGCATTGAAGGGATTCGTGACGGATGCGTTCACGGACGTCCGTCTTGTGCCGCTCGATTCGGTCGGCGGACGCGACCTCTCGACGGCAGATCCAGGGTGGATGAGTCATATTCGCAACCATCTCGATGACTATTTGAAGAACGGACCGAACAAGCTTCACAGTTGCTTCTATTGTCAGCAATTGGTCGCTTGGGAACGGGCAACACTTCGCTCGCAGGGCCAGCGATGGCTCAAGCTTCATTCGCGGGAGTGTATTCGCCCGACGGGCGGCGGCGGGGGACACGGAGGGTCGGCTCATGGGCACTAGGCGGGGACAGGCCCTGATGGAGCTGACGGTCGGGCTTTTCGCACTGGTGCTGGTCGCGAGTGCGCTTTGCGGATTCGCGGTTTATATCGCGAAGTCCCTCAGAATGCAGAACTCCCTGCGCGTCGGAGCCTCGTCGCAGCATGATGAGGTCGAGGTTTCCGATTTCGCGGCCAAGTACGTCTTCGGTACGGACACTTTGCGTATCTCGGAAGAAGTCAAGATGCCGCAGACCGTGATTCTGCGTTAGGTACGATTTTGCTATAACCCGAGTTTGCCAGTTGAAAATTCCAAAATCGTGTTCTCGACCAAGCCCG
>CAMAHK010000099.1 GCA_945834475.1 uncultured Verrucomicrobiota bacterium | reverse complement strand
AGCACAACGACGCGAACCGCGACCGATTCCAAAATGTCGCCGAGCAGCTAAGGCGGTAGCCGCAAAAGACAACAACACACCTTATTCGCTCGGGGCGACGACATTTTGAATCGGTCGCAACTCTGCGTGCGGCGAAGCCGCCTGCGGTTAAAACTTAATGCAGGAGTTCTCATCTCTCCATCCCTTGCATAAATTTCTCGTCGCCAACACTGGGTGTGCCGGGTTGGCGTCCCTTGTTTACTTTTTGTAGGACACCTTTGGGCTGATAAATGATATAATATGCATCCACTCATTTCAGTCTGTGACGCGGCGCGGTTGCCGCGTGAGCGAACTGAGCTAACAGGGAATGAAAATGACCAAGAAAGAACATTGCCACGTTTTCACGTCGGAGTCCGTTTCGGAAGGACATCCCGACAAGGTGGCGGACCAGATTTCCGATGCGATCCTTGATGCCTGCCTGAAGGCCGACCCAGCCGCGCACGTCGCGTGCGAGACGATGGTCGGTCCCGACGTCGTCGTTAATATGGGTGAGATCACGTGTCGTAACTGGAAGAAAATTGATCCCGCGGCGATTGCGCGCCGCGTCGTTAAGAAAATCGGCTACACCGTGCCAGAAGAGCATTTCAGTTACGATACGTTCGATTATCTCTCGCACCTTCATGGCCAGTCGCCTGACATCGCGCAGGGCGTCAACCGCAAGACGAAGGCGAAGCAGGGCGCGGGCGATCAGGGCATGATGTTCGGCTATGCGACGAACGAGACTGCGAGCTACATGCCCGCGCCAATCCACCACTCGCACGAGCTCCTCAAGATTTTCGCGAACCTGCGCAAGACCGACAAGGCCTACTCCTGGCTCCGTCCCGACTCAAAGAGCCAACTTTCGGTAGTCTACGAGAATGGCAAGCCCGTCCGCATCGAGACGGTCGTCATCTCTCACCAGACGACGGAAGAGGGTGCCGACAAGAAACACTATGCCGAAATCGAGAAGGTCGCGAAGGCCTATCTCGAGACGACGGGGCTCCTGACGCCGAAGACGAAGTTCTTCATCAATCCGACCGGCAAGTTCGTCGTGGGCGGTCCGTGCGGTGACTCGGGTCTGACGGGACGCAAGATCATCGTCGACACCTACGGCGGCATGGCCGCGCACGGCGGTGGCGCGTTCTCGGGCAAGGATCCTTCGAAGGTCGACCGCTCGGCGGCGTACTACGCGCGCTATGCGGCGAAGAACATCGTCGCGGCGGGGCTCGCAGAGCGCTGTCAGATTCAGGTCGCGTACGCGATCGGCATCGACAAGCCGGTTTCCTTCTGCGTGAAGACGTTCGGGACTTGCGTCGACGGCGTTACGAATGAGAAGCTCGAGAAGATGCTTGCCTCGGGCAAGATCTTCGACTTCCGTCCGTACGCGCTCATTGACGACCTCAAGCTTCTCAAGCCGAAGGGCTGGTGCTACGAGGATACGGCGGCCTACGGTCACTTCGGACGCGAGTCCTTCCCGTGGGAGAAGACGAACCGCGTGGAGGCGCTCAAGAAGCAGTTCAAGTTTGGTTGAGCTGACGACAGCCCCCAACCTGTACGTGCACTTCCCGTTCTGCCGACGGAAGTGCACGTACTGCGCTTTGTATTCCCGTTGTGGCGCGAGCGAAGCCGAGCGCGCCGATTACGTCGCTGCGCTCGCCCGTACCGTCCGTGTCCTCACGGACAGGCGTGGTAACGGCAATCCTCTCGCGACGATCTACTTCGGTGGTGGTTCACCAGCCCTCTGTGACTTGCGTCCGCTCTTTGAAGCCATCGCCCCGAATCTAACGTCCAAGACCGAATTTACCGTTGAGCTTCATCCGTTGGATGTCACCGATGCGAATCTGGTAATGCTGAAGGCCGGGGGCGTCAACCGCATTTCAATGGGTGTGCAGTCGCTCGATGACGCGACACTCAAGGCGATGGGGCGCGGCTATGCGTCCGTGGATGCCGCGCGGGCGTTCGCGCGGGTGCGGCGACGCTTCGACAATGCGGGGATCGACCTGATCGTCGGTTTCCCAGGCGATCCGTGTGCCGATTATGGTTGCCTGGACGACTGGGGACTCACGCATTGTTCCGCCTATTCGCTTCAGCTGGAAGAGGGAACGCTTCTGGCGCTTCAGGAGCGGCAGGGAAAAGTCGATGTGCCGTCCGACGACTGGACACTCGACCGACTACGCACGGTCGCCGCGACGCTGACGTCATTAGGCCTTCGTCGCTACGAAATTTCGAATTATGCGCGTCCGGGACGCGAATGTCGCCATAATCTGGCGACGTGGCGAGGAGAGGACTACATCGGACTGGGCGACGGGGCGTCGGGACGCCTCGGCCGTTTTCGGACGCGCAACTGGTGGGGACAGGCCCCTGCAGGAAGGGCACAGGCCCCGGAGATTGAGGAGGTTTCTGAGCAGACAGATGATCTCGAGCGACGAATCTTCGCTCTCCGCATGCGCGAGGGCCTTGACACGGGGGACAGGCCCCGTTGGTGGCCGGTTCTCGACCGGGGTGTTGACGAGAGGTTGCTGATGCGCGACGGGCGGCGCTATGTGCTGACACCACGCGGAACCGAGGTCTGTGATGCGATCCTGGCGGATCTGATCGACGCGTGAGTCAGCGGTTGCGCTGGCTGATGCGATAGAGATGCTCGACGAGATCCTTGTCGAGCGACTTCTCGAGGAAGGGAATGATCTCGTGGCGCACCTTGTTGCGCTCGATGGACGTGTCGTCGTTGGAGGCGTCCTCGCACCAGGTTTCGCCGTACTTCTCGAGGTAGGCCTTGAGTTCCGCGTCGCGGCAGCCGAGCAGCGGACGAACGAAGCGGATGGTGCCGACCTCGCTGGTCTCGCGGATGCCGGCGAGCGAGGCGCGCTTGAGCTTCATGAGGAACGTCTCGGCGACGTCGTCCATGTGGTGTCCCGTTGCGACGGCGTCGAGCTTCAACTTGGCCGTCTGCTCCTCGAAGAAGGCGAGCCGCACGCGGCGGGCGGCCATTTCGAGCGATTCGCCGCGACGACGCGCGACGGTGGCGTGGCAACCCTTGAAGGGGACGCCGAGCCGCTTGGCGAGCGCCCGCACGAACCTGTATTCGGCTTTCGACTCGGGACGGAGTCCGTGGTCGACGTGGAGAATCACGAACCGCTTGGCGACATTCTTCTTCTTGCCGCCTTTCGTCATCAGGAAGGCGAGCGCAACCGAATCGGAACCGCCGCTGACGGCGAGCCCGATGCGTCCGGAAGGAAGAATGGCCCGATTGATTTTCACGGTTGCACAGTATACCATATTTTTGATATACTACACACTGTTCGTTTGGAAAAGCGGGCGTAGCTCAATGGCAGAGTTCCAGCCTTCCAAGCTGGCTACGAGGGTTCGATTCCCTTCGCCCGCTCCAGAGGAAAGCTCGCCAGGGTGGCGTAATGGCAGCCGCGGCAGACTCAAAATCTGCTATACGTGAGTATGTGCGGGTTCGAGTCCCGCTCCTGGCACCCTCCTACGCGGCTTCGCCGACTACGGAGGGCAAGCCCACAGAACCGAACGAGCAAAGAGATTTAAAACCAATTGACTGGAGGGGTGTCCGAGTGGTCGATGGTGCAACCTTGGAAAGGTTGTGTAGGCGCAAGTCTACCGGGGGTTCGAATCCCCCCCCCTCCGCCAGTCTGTACGGCGTCGAACCTCAGGGTTAGACGCCGTATCCGGCTTTAATGGCCAGGTGGCGGTCGTCGGCGTAGTCGGCGCCCGGGGTCGTCAGGAGTGGTCCCTGGATGCCGGCGTTGATGCCGACGTAGATGGCGTGTGCGGCATCGGCGTCGGAGAGCTTGCGCCGTCCGCCTGCAAACCGCAGCGGCGTCTTGGGGTTGACGAGACGCATAATGGCGATGGACGTGAGAATGCGAGCCATTGTCAGGAACGGCCTCTCGCCGAGAGGGGTGCCGGGGATCGGATCGAGGAAGTTCATCGGAATCGAGTCCGGCGCGATCTCCTTGAGCGCGAAGGCGAATTCGACGAGCTGTTCATCACTCTCGCCCATGCCGAGAATGCCGCCGCAACAGATCTCGAGGCCGATCTTGCGGGCCGCGCGCAGGGTGGCGATCTTCTCGGCGGTCGTGTGCGTCGTGCAGAGTTCGGTGAAGTAGGAGGGTGCGGTCTCGAGATTGCAGTGGACTCGCTTCAGCCCCGCGTCCTTCAGCTTGCGGAGGGACGCTTCGTCGACGAGTCCGAGCGAGGTACAGATCTCGATGGAACTGGCCTTGTTCATCGCGCGGATCGCGTTCGCAATCGCGTCGATGTCGGCGGGGGACTGACCCTTGCCGGCGGTGACAATACCGAGGCGACGCACGCGGTTCGCCTCGGCGGCCTTGGCGGCATCGACGCAGGCGTCCGTCCCGATCCAGCCGTAGGTTTGGCAGGACGTCTTCCAGTGGACGGACTGGGCGCACCATTTGCAATTCTCGGAGCAACGTCCGCTCCGCGCGTTTACGATCGCGCAGAAGTCAAAGCTCGCGGGCTTGAAATGCTCGGTGATGCGGTGCGCCATCTCCCAGAGCTCGCGCGGCGGCAGTGACTTGAGCGCCGTCAGGATTCCTTCGGGCGCAACTTTCTCTTCTCGTAAAATCTTGTCTTCCAGCGAATCCATCGTTGATCCTCGTTCAGTTGAATGCGTAGTATATCATTAAATGTGCTGATTTTGGGAAGATGGATTGTGGTATAATGCATAACCTTATGATCATATTCCCTCTGCTTGTGGCCGCAACCATTTCGACGAACATCACTGTCGTCGTGACGGCTTCTCCCATTGCTCAGGACGAGCGCAACACGCCCGACGGGGCGGAAGTCGTCGAGATCGGTGCGGCGCAGCTCGGACGCCTTTCTGCGCAAGACCTGCCGACGGCGCTCCGCCACGTACCGGGCGTCACGGTCTCGCGCTTCTCGCCGATCGGCTCCTTTGGTGGTGCGCAGGGCGGATCGGTCTTCGTGCGCGGCACGGGCGAGTCGCGTCCCGGCGGTTCGCTCACGATCCTGCAGGATGGTGTCCCTACCGTCGGCACGTTCTTCAACCATCCGCTTATGGACCTGACGCCGATCGACTTCGCCGAGTCGCTGACGGTCGTCAAGACGCCGCGTCCGCGGACGGTACCGAATGCCTTCAGCGCCGTCGAGATGACGACTTGGCGGCAGCGCGAGGCGGGTTACGGCGGTGCGGCCGACTTGGCGTACGGACGCTTCCGCTCGCTTCTTTTGACGGTCAAGGCCGGCGTGAAGGAGGGGCCGTTCGACTTCGCCGCCGGTGCCGCGCATCGACAGAGCGAGGGCGCGCGCGATCATAGCGCGGCGCGGCTCGACAGCGCCTTCGTGCGAACGGGACTCGATCTCGGCGAGACGGAGTACCTGAGTTTAATCTACCATTTCGCCGATTCCGAGGTGGAGGATCCCGGCAAGCGGCACGCCCCGACGCCGAAGGTCGAGCGCTTCGCGACGCAGATGAACACCTACACGCTGCGACTTGAGTCCGAACGCGAGTATCTGCGCGGCGCGAGCGCGCTCTTCTTCACCGACGGGTGGATCGAGTGGCGCAAGGACCACATTCAGGACGGTAATCCCAATTCGCCGTGGGGCTGGTCGAAGAGCCGCTGGGCGACATACGGTTATCGCGGACTCTACGACGTGCCGGTTGGGGATTTCACGGGGAGTTTCGGCCTTGATACGATCGTCGAGGAAGGACGCACCCGGACGATTCGCGGCAAGGACGGCCAGGTCACATTCGGCGGCCCTTGGCAGCGCGAAATCACGACGTCGCCGTACCTCGGCGCGCGGTACGACTGGCACCTCGACGAAGACCTGACGCTCACGCCGTCCGTCGGCACGCGCTACCACTTCAACACGAAGTTCGACGACGAATGGGCGCCGTCGGCCGCGCTTGACTTCGGCACGTCCGCCGCAGGCATCTATGCGTCCTGGGCGCGTGGCATCCACTATCCGGGACTCATCTTCCTGCAGAACGAAGCCGACTGCGACGCCGAGCGGATGGACGCCTTTAACGTCGGCGTGCGCGGCAACTGGGAGGATGTCGTCACGGCCCGTCTTTGCGCGTTCCATAACCGCATTCGCGACCGCATCGACCAGACGGCCGTCGGCTACCGCAATGCCGGCAAGGCGGATGTTTCGGGGACCGAGGCAACGGTACGCGTCAATCCGACGGAGACGGTCGGGCTCTACAGCGGCGTGTCGCTCAACGCCGCGCAGCAGAAGCGTCTCTCGCGTCTGCCGCGTTGGACGGCGACCCTGGGCGCGAGCTGGCGGCTCTGTGAATACGTCCATCTCGACGTCGACGCCGAATACGTCGCGAAGATGTATTCCTACACCTCGCGCGCGGCGGAGGTCAAGGATCTCGCCGAGGTTTCCGCCTTCTGGACGATGAATGTGCGCCTCGCGCTCGATACGCGCATCTGCCTGCCGATCGACGGCGAATGGTATGTCGCGGCGGAAAACGTCCTCAACCGTCACTACGAGTATTTCCCCGGCTACGAAATGCCCGGTACGATGCTCTACTGCGGCATGAAGATCCGGTTTTAGGCTACGGTTGAAGGATACAGTTGCAAAGGGTGAAACGCGTTTAAGAAGTGGCGCGAGGTGTCAGACACTCCGCGCCACTTATGACAGCATGAATTCCTCAAGTTTGCTGAGGTCGGTGCAAGTCGGCGCGTTAGGATCGTTGGCGACTTCTTCGGCTTCCTTCAGTGCGGCGAGGAGACGCGCGTGCTTACTCATTTTTCCGAGCTTGAAGGGAATCTCCCCAACTGCAAGACACTTCTTGAGGAAGCAGGTAATGCCGGTGGTCATGTTCATGCCGATTTCTTCGAAGAACTCTTCGGCGTCAGCCTTGAGGTCGGCATCAAGGCGGATTGAAAGGGTTGATGTCATGACATTTGCTCTTAAATGTCTAACAGTGTCATACAATGTAGCACAATCTTCTGATGGAATCAAGATGGCAGCGTGAATTTTGAATTTTGAAAGGATTGGCTCTGATTGAGCATTCGTGTTGTGTTGCGTTAAGCAGCGTCGGGCGAGATCGCATGGTGCGGTCTCGGCGATGCTTGCGCGGCTATACGTGTTCAATAAGGAGTCAACTATGACAATCGACAGGCAGTCCATCGTCTACTTCATCAACGAGAAGGGCGGACTCGCTCTTGCGGCCGAGGTCATCCACCTAACGTATATG
Source organism: uncultured Verrucomicrobiota bacterium (assembly GCA_945834475.1). Lineage (GTDB taxonomy): Bacteria > Verrucomicrobiota > Kiritimatiellia > RFP12 > UBA1067 > UBA1067. Next base: position 56 of record CAMAHK010000099.1, on the reverse strand, counting down.
TCACGGCGATCTCAGATAGGTGAACGAACCGCAATGTAGGTCTGATTTTCCGCCCC
>CAMAHK010000098.1 GCA_945834475.1 uncultured Verrucomicrobiota bacterium | reverse complement strand
TATCAAGCGTACTTGCGGATTTTTGACAATCTATGATTTAATGGGCAGACACTAAATAGGCTTCAACGGAGATGGCAGAACTCATCCATTGCCGCTTTCGCAAACCAGTCTAACATGCGCCTGTTGCTGAAATCAAGGTTGTGCGAAACAGTATCGAGCGCATACAGCGTCGGATCGAAAAGCGGATGCGCGCGACTGCGCGAAAGCGCCGTCGATAGCGCGGCAATTGGGCGCACGAGAGTCATCGGAAGCGTCATCTCGCGCAGGCGTTTCCCCGGCAGGAACTCCGCCGCGAGTTCGTGATAGTATTCGCTCACCGTAACGCGGCGGGAATCCAGCACGGTCACGCCCTGTCCGCCCGCCTCTGGCAGGACCATCGCGGCATGAAGCGTGCGGCAGACATTCTCGACGTGCGCGAGCGGCCAGCGGTTCCGTCCACGCCACTTCCCGAAATGGAATACAATCGGCGAGTTCTTCAGGTAGGCGACCGTGCGCGGCGTGATGGACGTGTCGCCGCGTCCATAGACGACGCACGGCCTCACGCAACTGAAGCGTTTGCGCGGCAGATTCGCCGCGAGCCACTTTTCGGAGAGAATCTTGTATTTTGGATAGGGGTTTGTCACAGTTTCGTCAAAGGCAAGTTCATCCTCGCTCTCGCCGTTGAAGTCGTGAAGTCCGTAGACATCCGCCGTTGAAAGATACACGAAACGTTTCACGCCGTGCGTGATCGACGCGGACGCGAGGCTCTTCACGACCTCGTAGTTCGCCGTGCGGAACCATTCATCGCGTCCAACGTCGCTCGCCCGCGCCGCGATGTGGACGACATAGTCCGGCTTGTCGTCAAAGAGGCGCGGCATATTCGCCGCGTCAGCGAGGTCAATCTTTATCGTGTTGATTTCAAGCCGCGTCAAGCGTTCCGCTACACGGTTGCGAACCGTGCCTATGACGCGGTACCCCGCCTTGGCGAAGTATTCGGCGGCGTTCGAGCCGATGTATCCGCCGGCACCTGTGATAAGAACCGTTTCCATCTTCTATAGCCCCAATGAATGCCAATAGGCAACCGTGGCGTCCAGCCAGTTCTCGCGCGGGATTGCGCGATAGTCCGGCGGCGGAGCAGACATGTGCCCCGACGTCTCTCCGCTCATGATGCGAATTTCCGTATCGCATCCAGCGCGGAATCCGCCGCTTCCAATCCTAATCGCGCCTTCGACGTGTTCGCCCTGCGGGACGGCGAACAGCAGTTCATATTCCCCGACGCCGCCGACAAGCGCCCAGCCAGGTTCGACTCCGGCTGGAAGACCGTGCGCGATTCTCGGCGCAAGAGCGCGCTCGACGTCCACATCGATCCGGATGCCCGCGTTTACACGACGTATGTTTTCCACTGCGTCGAAAAATCCGCCGCTCGTGTCCGTCGCGAAAAGCGCATTGCCTGGAACTGGGTCGCGCAGTGCTGGCTCGGAAACTGGACGAGCGAGGAATGCCGCGACATTGGCCACGCCGAACGGTCCTGTGGCGTAAAGATCAAAATCAACCCTTCTCGCCGCGATGCGACGGACAGGCGACGCCGAAGCGGCGAACACGGTCGCAGTCCAGCACCATTCCTTCGCGCTGCCGATGTCTCCGCCAACGATCTTTGCGCCGTAATGCGACACGACCTGCTTGATGCCCTGCGCAACGCGCTCGTAAAACCGCTCGTCGTGCGACGCATCGACGTTCCATGCCTGGACAAGGAATTCTGGCTTCGCGCCGCAGGCGAGGATGTCGGAGATCGCGCCATACGCCATCACCTTTCCCATGGCTTCCGGATCAAGGTCGGAGAAGAAGTCCTCGCGCTCGGAAAAGGAATCGGTGGACACGAGCAGATTCGTTCCTCCAAACGGAACAATCTCCGCGTCCGCCCCAAAAGGCCGCGTACCGTGCACGCGGGAAAAGATTTCTATCAGATTTTGTTCGCGCATGAACTCTCTCCTTTGCATTTTGGCACCAAAAGCCGCAGACGGCGGGGAGCAAAGCCTACCGCCACCGGCAATGCGCCGTGAGGGTCGCCGTCATATTCAAGCGCGACGTGCTTGACGGATGCGAACGTCGTTTTGCCGCGCAGGACGCGAAGTTCACCGCATGGATTCCCGCGATACAGATTCCAGACTATCCGCAGACATCCGAAACGCGATACATCCCTTGCGAACCAAAGCGCGTATTCGTCGTCGGCAAGCGGCGGCAGCGCGACTTTGAGCCCACCGGCGATGCGCGGCATCCGCGTGACAAACGCATGGGCAACGTTGCAGATTTTCTCGCCGTTTACTTGGACGTCGTAACGTCTGCCGTGCAGCACCTCGCGCAGAACGGGCCATAGCGTTCCGAGGGCGTCGCCGAGCAGCGGACGCAACCTGTTCGCCGTCGCCGCGACTATCGCACCCATCCCCAGGTTCATCGAACAGAAGAACGAATCACCGTTCGCGGTCAGAACAGGAATCACCCGAACCACGCCCGCACGTAAGACGGCGACAGCCTCTTCCGCATCAGTCGGAATGCCGTGTTCGCGACAGAAGTCCGGACTTGTCCCCGTATAGAGAACGCCGAACTTGAGCGCGTTGTCACGATTCGCCAGCACGCCCCGCGCGACGGCGTTGACCGTTCCGTCTCCACCACAGGCGACCACTGCCTCGTACCCCGTCGCCTCGCGTGCAAGCCGCGACGCTTCTTCGATGTTCTTAAGTACAACAAATTCGCCTTCGGACAGAAGCTCGCGAAGGAGCGGCAGGATGCGTCCCGAGCGTCCGCCGTGCGACGAGGGATTAGCAAGGACGAGGAACCGCTTCATCGGTAGATTCCCATTTTGCCATACACCTTAGTCGGCGTTCCGCCCTGCCATTGCGCGACAAGTTTTTTCGTCTCCGCCCATGGAAGCGGCAGGGGTGCGTTGCGGTCGCGCAGGAGCGCAACCCTCCCGATATCCTCTGCTCGACGCTCGCATGTCCACTCCTCGCACGGCACGGCGAACGCCTTGCGCATCCGCGCATACGCCGTCTCGAACGGCACATCGGCGAGATTGCCGAAGGAGATGTTGACGAACTCGCAGGGCTGGACATCTCCGTTCGCGCCTACGTAGAAGCGGTCGATTCCGCCGCAACAACATCCGAGCATCTCCGGCGACTCCTCGTAGACCTGCGCAGTCAGGACGGGCGCGATATCGACCTTCCCCGAGTTGTATTTCCGCTGCGCGGCACATGCGACGCGGACGGCTTCGGCGTGGAGTTGCTTATCAAAAAATTTTCCCGTCCACGCGCCGCACGCCTTTGGATGGATTAGCTGGATATAGTCGCAGTTGTTTTCGGCGGCGAGGGCCATGATGCGGTCGATTCCTCCGTCGACGACTTCGCGGTCGGAAAGCACCGTGTTGAATCCGACGAGCATCCCAGCTTCGCGGCAGTCGCGCAGAAAATCGAGCGCGCGCCGCCACGAACCCGCGACGCCCGTAAAGGCGTCGTGCGCCTTTTCGTCGACGGAATGGATGGACGACATGACGCCCGTCACCTGCAGTTCCGCAAGGCGGCGAATCCTCTCCGGCGTCGCGCCGTGCCCCGTTGAATTGACCCACACTTCCAGTCCCGCGATCTCTGCGAGAACCGCCTCCAGCCGCTCGAATCGCATGAGCGGCTCGCCGCCTTCTACCGCCCAGGCGACAATGCCGAAGTCGCGCATCTTCCGAACGTTCTCGACGAGGACGGGAAGCGGCAGTTCATGCGGATCGTCCTTGCGCTGGTAGCAGTGCGGGCATTTGTACGCACATGCCTTTGAAATCGAGAGGACGACGCTTACTGGACGCGGCGGACGGCAGACGACCTTGTCCTCCAGCGCCGCGAAGAACGCCTGCGACGGATAGCGCGGCAGATAGAAGTCGAGCTTGTATTCGCCGCTGGCAAGTCGCTTGAGTTTATGTTTGAAGAAGATGCGCGTCAGCTGCGACGCCTTCACGAGTGCTGCGGGATGACGCCAATACCGCCATGCGCACGCGAGCGACATGCGGACATAGAAGAGGAACTTCCGAAGACCTGTTATATTTTCATTCCTTTTCATCGTTGTACCAGAGAAAGAGAAGCTGGATGGCGACAATGGAGGCAAGGCACACTGGCCAACTCTGCGGGAAAGACTGGATATGAAGTAACGCCACGCAAAGCTGGCAGTTCACACTTGTCGCCCGATGGTAGCGCTTCGCTTCAAGAGCGAGCAGGAAAAGTCCAGACAGCAGTCCGACAATCATGCTGAGCATCAGCCACGGCATCCCCGTCCAGCACTGCCAGCGGGCGACAAGTTTCAACCCCGCGAGGGGAACCAGCATCAGCAGGAGCGAGATCGCAACCGCCACTTTAGGGCAATGCGTCTGAAGCGTTCGGACGCCCGCCGCACGATCGCCCTTCACGTCCTTGTAGTAGCTGTTGTGGCACATGAGAAAATGGACGGGCACGATCCACACCGCGACCAATCCGAACTCGCCCGGCGTCGGACAGCGCTCACCCATTCCTGCAATCGCAAAGAGCGCACAGCACGAAATGGCGCAGGCGTAAACGAGGCAGTTCAGCACCGGAACGCACTTGAGAAGCGAATACGCGATGTTCAGCGCCCCGCCGAGCGCAAGGAACACGAGCGTCCACGGCGACATCAAGAAGCCCGCGACCGCGATTGCGGCAAGCCCCGCGGCGGAAACCGCAAACGCCGGAAGCGGCTTGAGCGCGCCCGTCACCATCGGACGGTGCGGCGCGTTGATCGCGTCCTCCTTCCTGTCGCACCAGTCGCTGAATATCTGGTTGAATCCCCAGGCGAAGAAGCCCATCGCCAGAAGCGCCGCGTCGCGACGCGTCCATCCCGCGGGGTGCAGAGCAGAATCCGTCCCGGACCCGAACCGATGCCACTGATACAGCCCCGCCAGCACGGTCGTCGCGGTGACGAATCCGTAGTAGAGCCGCATTGAGCGCAGATAGTTGTAGATGAACTTCAGCATCCGAGGACCTCTGCTATGACGTCCGCAGCCGCTTCGACAAGATCGGGCGTATGGGTGGCCATGAAGCTCGTGCGAATCAGGGCGTGTCCCTCCGGCACGCCGGGCGGCACAAACGGATTGACGAACACGCCGCCGTCGAACATCCTCTTCGCGGCAACGCATGTCTCCATCGTTCCGCCGGTCGGAACGGGCAGAATCGGAGTGGTGCCGTCCTTCGCAGCACCGAGGAGAGGGATGCCACGCTCGGCGAAGGCACGTCGCGCGGAATCGGAAACGCCGCGCAGCCGCTCGGGCAGTTCCGGATGCGCCTTCAGATGGCGGAGCGCCGCGAGAGCCGTCGCCGCGCATGCCGGCGTGAGGGCGGCGGAAAACACGAACGGAGGCGAAGAATGGCGCAGGTAGTCGACGACTTCACGCCGTCCAGCCACGAATCCGCCAAGCGAGGCAAGGGACTTCGAGAACGTGCCCATGATGACATCAACATCTTCGTCGAGACCGAAATGCGACGACGTGCCGCGTCCGCCTTTCCCGACAACGCCAAGTCCATGCGCGTCATCGACCATCACGGCCGCACCGTATTTTCTGGCAAGTCGGCAGATCGACGGCAAATCGGCGAAGTCGCCGAGAGTCGAGAAAACGCCATCGACGACAACAAGGCGCCCTGCGTCGTCCGGTATGGAGGCGAGTCGCCGCTCAAGCATCTCCATGTCGTTGTGACGATAGCGCAGCATCTTGCCGAAGCTCATCTGCGCCGCGCAGTAGATGCTCGCATGGTCTTCCACGTCGCAGATGACGTAGTCGCCGCGCCCAACGAGCGTGCTGACGAATCCAAGGTTCGTCTGAAAGCCGGTGCTGAAGACAAGGGCGTCCTCCTTGCCTGTGAAATCGGCAAGTTCGCGCTCAAGTTCGACGTGAAGATCAAGGTTTCCGTTCAAAAAGCGCGAGCCGGAGCATCCGGTGCCGTATTTCTCGATTGCCTTGACAGCGGCCTCCATGACTTCCGGACACGACGAAAGTCCCAGATAGTTGTTGGAGCCGAGCATGATGCGGCGACGTCCTTCCATGACGACTACGGCATCCTGACGCGACTCGAGCCGGTGGAAATACGGATAGATTTCCGCTGCGCGCGCTTCATCCGCCCTCTTGTCCGCAGCAACCTTGTCGAACAGATGATTCATGATTGTTCTTTCCCTTTACGGCAACATTTCCTTCCTTGCAACGAATCTACGCCTTGATATACTTCGTCCCTCGGCCGCCACCAAGGCGGCGTATGAGGCCGCTGCGCACCATCGCGCCAAGAACCGCCTCGACGGTCGTGGGGCTCACATCCGGCAACATCGCGCAGATGTCGGACTTGCCAAGCGGCGTAAAGGAGTTCAGCACCGTTGCCTCTATGCGCCTTTTCTTCGACACTTTTGCCGCTGCAACCGATCCGAAACGCCTGTCGAGTTCGTTGTAGCAATCGTAAAGTGTTGAAAGGAAATTCAGCATGAACGGAAAACATCTCGGTTGCGATTCGTTCCATCCTGCGGACGACTCCTTCAGCGCCTCATAGTATTCGGCCTTGTGCGCGTTGACGACCGCCTCGAACGACATGTACCTGCCAGCATCGAATCCGTTGCGGTAGAGGAGCAGCAAAGTCAGCAGACGACTCAGGCGTCCATTGCCGTCCCTGAAAGGATGCACGCAGAGGAAGTCAAGAATCACGCAGGGAATAAGCAGCAGTTTGTTGACCGCCGCATCGTCCCGCGCCTCCACATACGCAAGAACGAGCTGCCGCATGGCCTCCGGCGTATCCGCCGCGCTTGTCGGCTGGAAGCGGACGACGCGCCGTCCGTCTGGCATACGCTCGGCTATCACGTTGTCGTCTGTCTTGTACGTTCCGTCCGCACTCGGCTCGGCAAGGCGCATCATCTGGGCGTGAAGATTCCGTATGTCGCTTTCGCGGAAGTCATGTGCGGCGTAGTTGACATGTATCTCGTTCAGCGCATCGCGGTACCCGGCGATCTCGGCCTCGGTATGATTGAGCGGCGCACTCCCTCCGTCGACAATGGCGCGGATTCGATTATCCGTCGTGACGATGCCCTCGATTGCGTTGGAAGCCTTTACCGACTCAATTCGCGCAATTGACTCCAACTGCCGGAATACCGCAGCATTCTCATTTCGACGCATGGAGGTCTTCACCTTCAGCGTTGAAATGTTAGCGGCATAAGTGACCAGTTGCGCAGGCAACAGGTCATCCTTAAGAAACGAATAGTCGAATACATGCATACGCAAACTTTATCTTGGCTTTCATCTGCATATATACTACCATTTTATATGCAGTTCAGCAATCACAATCTGCATATATTTTAGAAGACGGGCGCATCTGAGTAATTCACCGCACTTCACTTCCTGACGATTGCGGCGACACGT
>CAMAHK010000097.1 GCA_945834475.1 uncultured Verrucomicrobiota bacterium | reverse complement strand
TCTCCGGCGCGGTCCAGCACCTCGCGGGCATGCAGGATTCGGCGAAGATCATCGCGATCAACAACGACAAGGACGCGCCGATCTTCAAGATCGCCCACTACGGCATCGTCGGCGACCTCAACGTCGTCCTGCCGAAACTCATTAAGGCTATCAAGGCGAAGGGTGAATAATCATGGCTAACTTTTACAAGGATAACGCGGATATCGAGCAGGCGATCGACACGCTCGATCTCTCCGAGGTTGCGGCGCTTCTCGAGAACGACTTCTCATTCGCGAAGGAGTACGACTTCGCCCCGAAAGACGCGGCGGACGCGATCGACAACTACAAGCGCGCGCTCGACCTCTGCGGCGACATCTGCGCGAACCGCATCGCCCCGACGGCGGAGGAGACCGACAAGGTCGGCAACATCCTCAATGCGGACGGCACGGTGACGTACACGCCCGGCATCAAGCTCGCGATCGAGCTCCTCGGTCGTTCGGGCCTCTGCGGCGCGACGATTCCGTACTACCTGGGCGGTCTCAACATGCCCTGCACGATCCTGACGGCCTTGAACGACATCGTCTCGCGTGCGGATGCCTCGCTCATGAACATCTTCGGCCTTCAGGGCATCGCGGAGACGATCAACTCGTTCGCGAGCGAAGAGATTAAGAAGCAGTACATCCCCGACCTCTGCTGCGGCAAGTCGACGGGCGCGATGGTCCTCACCGAGCCGGACGCCGGCTCCGACCTCCAGAGCGTCAAGACGATGGCGTATCAGGACAAGGACGGCAACTGGTTCGTGAACGGCGTCAAGCGCTTCATCACGAACGGCTGCGGCGAAGTCCTCCTCGTCCTCGCCCGCACCGAGCCCGAGTTCTCCGACGGCCGTGGCCTTTCGTGCCTCCTCGTCGAGAAGGGTCCGTGGATCAAGGTCCGCCGTCTCGAGCATAAGCTCGGCATCAACGGCTCCCCGACCTGCGAAATGGTCTTCACGGAAGCTCCGGCGAAGCTCATCGGCCAGCGCAAGCGCGGCCTCATCACGTACGTCATGGCCCTCATGAACGGCGCCCGCGTCGGCATCTCCGCTCAGGGTACGGGCATTGGCGAGGCGGCGTATCGTGCGGCGCGCGAATACGCGGCGAGCCGCGAGCAGTTCGGCGTGACGATCGACAACTTCCCGGCGGTCCGCGAACTCCTCTCGACGATGAGCGTCGAGCTCCAGGGCGCACGTCTCCTCGCGTACTACGCGTCGAAGTGCGTCGACCTCGAGAACGGTCTCACGAAGAAGTTCGAGGCGCTCAAGGGTACGCCCGAGGCGGCGGCCGTCCGTGCGCGCATGAAGAAGTACGCGGGCTTCAACAAGATGCTCACGCCGTTCGCGAAGTACTACGCGTCCGAGATGTCGATGCGCAACGGCAACGGTGCGATCGCGGTCCTCGGCGGCTCGGGCTACATGAAGGACTATCCGGTCGAGCGTTACATGCGTGACGCGCGCATCACGACGATTTACGAGGGCACCTCGCAGCTCCAGGTCGTCGCGGCGATCGCGGGCGTGATGGGCGGTCTCACCTCGGCAGTCCTCGTCGATATCCTCGGCGAAGGCTGGCAGGAGAAGCATCCGCGTATGACGGCGCTTCTCGCCGAGCTCGACGAGATGATCGCGTTCGTCAAGGCGAACGAGGATGCGAAGACCTATCACGACCTCTCCGCGCGCAAGCTCGTCGACGCGGCCATCGCGCTCGTCATCGCGGCCCTTTTCGTGAAGGGTGCCGAGAAGTACGAGGCGAAGAAGGCCGTCCTCGAGTTCTGGCTCACGAACGAATTCGCCCGCTGCCGCGGCGAACTCGCGAAGGTGAAGTCGGGTTACGTCGGTTCGACGGTCGATTTCGAGACGCTCGCCCCCATGCCGAAGGTTGACTGAGATGTCCAATCACAAGACAGTAGGCGAACGCATCCGGACTTATCGCGAGAACCTCGCGATGAGCCCGGCGGACCTGGCGGAGAAGAGCGGTGTCGACCTCGCGATCGTCGAGGCGGTCGAGAAGGGCGACGTGATGCCGGCGCTGGGCGTTCTGACGAAGCTCTCGCGGGCGCTCGGCCAGCGTCTCGGCACGTTCATGGACGACCAGTTCAAGCCGGATCCGATCGTGACGCGGGCGGAAGACCTGGACGCGGCGAAGATCGCGGGCAGGGGCGTTTCGACGTCCGGCTACGCATACCAGTCGCTCGCCCTTGGCAAGCCCGACCGCCACATGGACCCGTTCCGCATCGAGCTCAAGGCCGATGAGGCCTCGAAGCCCTCGAGCCATGAAGGCGAAGAGCTGGTCATTTGCCTTGCGGGCGAGGTCGAGTTCACGTACGGCCCCGACAAGACGGTCCTCAAGCCCGGCGACACGGCGTACTACAACTCGTGCGTCACGCACAGCCTCAGGGCCGTCAACGGCACGGCGTCGATCTACGGCATCGTCTACATGCCGTTCTGACGACGACTTGAACCTTCGTCCTTTTAAAATATGGTATAATTCTTTTCGTTATGAGCAACTGTTGTATTTTCGCCGGTCAGGGTGCCCAGGTTCCCGGCATGGGCAAGGATTTCGCCGAGGCGGATCCTGAAGTGATGGCTTTGTTCGATAAGGCCAATGCCGTTCTCGGCTTTGACCTTAAGAAGATTTGCTTTGAAGGTCCTGCGGAGGAGCTGACGAAGTCCAACGTCTGCCAGCCCGCGATCTTCGTGACGAGCTATGCGGCGTATCTGACGCTTCAGAAGAAGAAGCCGACGGAATTCGCGTGCGCGGCGGGCCTCTCGCTCGGCGAGTGGGGAGCCCTGTGCGCGGCGGGCGTTCTCGACTTCGACTCGACGCTTAAGGTTCTCGAGGCGCGCGGCCGCTACATGCAGGAAGCGTGCGAGGCGACGCCGTCTGGCATGATCGCCATCGTCGGCGCGTCGGCCGATCAGCTCAAGGCCCTTTGCGAGGCGACGGGCTGCACGGTCGCGAACATCAACTCGGCGGCGCAGCAGGTCCTTTCGGGCTCGAAGGAGGCAATTGCCGCGGCGGCCGAGAAGGCGAAGGAACTCGGCATCAAACGTGCGATTCCGCTCGCGACGGCCGGTGCGTTCCACTCGCCGTTCATGCAGCCGGCGCGTGAGAAGCTCGCGGCGGTGCTCGAGACGATCACCTTCAATCCCCCGAAGTTCCCCGTCCTCTCGAACGTGACGGGCGAGCCCCACTCGAACGATCCCGCGGTCATCAAGGCGACGATGCTCGAGCAGGTGACGGGCACGACGAACTGGGCGAAGGACGTCGAGACGGCGAAGGCGATGGGCGCGACGACGTTCGTCGAGTTCGGCCCGGGCAAGGTTCTTTCGGGTCTCGTCAAGAAGATCGACCCGGCGCTCACGGCCACGAATGTCGCCGACCTGGCGTCGCTCGAGGCGACGGTGGCGGCTCTCTAATTTCTTAAGAAAGGAAAACCAAATGAAGAACCTGACGGGTAAGGTCGCCCTGGTGACCGGTGCGGCGCGCGGCATTGGCGCGGCGATTGCGCTCAAGCTGGCCGATCGTGGCGCGGACGTTGCGATTTGCGATTTGAAGCCGGAGTGGTGCGACGAGACGGTGAAGGCGCTCGCGGCGAAGGGCGTGAAGGCGAAGGGCTACGGCGTCAACGTCGCCGTGAGCGCTGACGTCGACGCGTGCGTGAAGGCGGTCATTGCCGACTTCGGCCACATCGACATCATGGTCAACAACGCGGGCATCACGAAGGACGGTCTCCTCATGCGCATGAGCGACGAGGACTTCGACGCGGTCATCAACGTGAACCTCAAGGGCACGTTCCTCTTCACGCGCGCGGTCTCGCGTCCGATGATGAAGAACAAGGACGCCGACGGCAATCCGTGCGGTGGCGCGATCATCAACATCGCCTCCGTCGTCGGCCTCATGGGCAACGCGGGCCAGGCGAACTACACGGCGTCGAAGGGCGGCGTGATCGCGCTCACGAAGACGACGGCGAAGGAACTCGGGTCCCGTGCGATCCGCTGCAACGCGGTCGCGCCGGGCTTCATCCAGTCGAAGATGACGGATGTCCTCCCCGATGACGTCAAGGCGAAGTACATGGAAGTCATTCCGCTCAAGAAGTTCGGTCAGGTCGAGGACATCGCGAATTGCGTCGCGTGGCTCGCGGGTCCCGACTCGGCGTACGTGACGGGCCAGATCATCTCGGTCAACGGCGGCATGTACTGCTAACGAATTTGGACGCGTGAGGCGGGTGCGACGCACCCCCTTGCGCACCAGACGCAAAATATTGTATAATACACTCAACAAACAACCAATAGGAGTTGAACAAACTATGGCAGGTAAGCTTGAAGATCGCGTGAAAGACATCATCGTTGAGCAGCTCGGCGTCAATGCTGAGCAGGTCACCACGGAGGCTTCGTTCATCGATGACCTCGGCGCTGACTCGCTTGACTCGGTTGAGCTCATCATGGCGTTCGAAGAGGAATTTGGCGCGGCGATCCCGGAAGAGGATGCTGAGAAGCTCACGACGGTCGGTAAGGTCGTTGACTATCTCAAGTCCAAGGGCTACGGCGACGAGGCCTAATTCAAGACTCAAGTCTGAATTGAAGCGGGTGGCGTTCCTTCGGGAACTCCACCCGTTCTCTTGTAATGGGACAAGCGCGCAACTCCCTGTACAACAGGAAGTCGACGCGCAGCCGGTGTCGGGGCTTTAACCGTTCCGGAGCGGAAAGCTCGCCCCGGGCACCGCGTCGACTCCGCGCTTCGCGCTTTCGCCGCTTGGGAAGATCGACGACTGGGCGAAACGCGTTTTAGTGCGGGCCGTACTGAGCGTCAATCTTCACATGCCCGGAGCGACTTTCCGTTCCTCCACTGAGCCCCGACACCGGCTACCGAAATCATTTTTTGCGCGTTCCGCCGTTCCGTCGAAACGCTTACCCGCCGCCCGAGCCGTAAGCGGTTCGCCTTTAAGGCGAATCCGCACAAAAGAAGACTTCGGCAAGCGGGGTCGGGGCGAGCCGACACTCGCACGAGAGGAAGCGAAGGTGTCGTAGGCGTAGGAGAGTCACTGTACGCAACCAGACGTTTCGCTCAGGCACGACCGACTAAGCGAAGCTTATTGTCTAGGCGCGAGAGCCGTAACGACCACCGTAGCGTACGGGTCGGGCGACGTGTCGGGCGCGCCCTGGCTCCGCTTGCGCGTCGACTTCCTGTTGTACAGGAGGCCTCGCAGCCATTACCCGTTCTCTTTCATACGGATGCCTATTTTTGATATAATAGTGTCCAAATGAACTTCAAGAAGGTTTTGACTTGGATACTCGTGGTCGTGGCGTGGTTTTGGACTGCGTACGAATGTAACACGATTGGCATTGACGTCTTTGATATGCTCCTAAAGCGCTTCCCGGGGCAACTGTGGATCATGGCGGTGGTCTTGAGCTACCTGACCATCATCTGGATGCCGCGCAATCTCCTGACGCGCGCGGTAATGGGAATCTTCATGCTCATCCCGGCGGAGGTGCTGCCGCTCGTGCGACCGCACGTCCCTGAGAGTGGCTTCGCGCCGATTCAGATTCTCGTGGGTGTTGTGTACGTCCTCGCGGTCATCGGCATGTACGGCATGTTCTATCCGTGGCGGATCGAGAGCGTCCTTCATCGCCTCGGGCTGATGGACCATCCGGAATTGCCAGAAGAAGGGGAGAAGAAGTAATGGACGTCTTGAAGATTCTCCTGACGGTTCTCGGCGGGCTTGGCGTCTTCCTCCTCGGCATGAAGCACCTCTCGGAAGGGCTTCAGGCCACGGCCGGCGGCGGACTTCGCAAGTTCATGTCCCACGCGACGAGCCACCGCATCGTCGGCGTCGGCACGGGCATCTTCTCGACGATCCTCGTGCAGTCGTCGTCGATCATCACGGTCATGCTCGTCGGCTTCGTCTCGACGGCGCTGATGACGCTCCCGCAGGCGTTCTCCGTCCTGATTGGCGCGAACATCGGCACGACCGCGACGGTCTGGATCATCGCCTATGCGCCCGATCCGCAGCTGCTCGGCTTCATCGGTCTTGCGATCGGCGGCATGCTCTACTTCTTCCTGCGCGGCGAACGCGTCCACAACCTGGGACTCACGATCATCGGCCTCGGTCTTGTCTTCCTCGGTCTCTACTTCATGTCGAAGGGCGTCGCGCCGATCAAGCAGAATCCCGACATCGCGAAGATCTTCACGATGATGAGCGCGGCGCACTTCGGCGGCGTCGTCAAGATCGCGGTCTGTGCGATGCTCCTGACGGCCGTCATCCAGAGCTCGGCGGCGACGATCGCGATCGCGATGGCCCTCGCTCAGCAGGGGCTCATCACGTACGACGTGGCGATCGCCGTCCTCTTCGGCGCGAACGTCGGTACGACGGCGACGGGCTGGATCGCCGCGATCGGCGGCACGGCGGACGCGAAGCGGACGGCGCTCTCGCACTCGCTCTCGAACCTGATCGGCTCGATCGTGCTCATTCCGCTTTTCTATTGCTTCTTCGTCAAGGTCGGTCCGTGGCTCTTCCCGAACTACGGCGTCGCCGAGACGATCACGGTGTCGGGACAGGCCACGCAGGCGTTCACGCACATGATGGCGCCGATCGCGGTGACGGACACGATCTTCGCGATCTGCCGCGGCATCATCTTCTTCCCGATCGTGCGTCCCTTCGCCCGTCTCATCGAGCGCATCGTCAAGCAGCCCGAGAACGAGAAACCGCACCTCTCGTCGCTCTCGCTCGGCGCACGCGTCTCGCCAGTCATCGCCTGCGATCAGGCGCTGCAGGAAGTCGTCTTCATGCGTGAGTCGAACCTCGACTTGCTCAAGTGCTCGCGCGAAGTTCTGGCGGGGACGTCCGATGCGACGCTTGAGTCGCACATTGTTCACCGCGAGGACATTCTTGACAATGTTCAGCGCGAGATCACCGAGTTCCTCGGCTCGATCATGTCGAAGCGCCTGGCGAAGGATGTTGCCGACCGGGCGCAGCGACTCCTCCGTTTCACGGACGAACTTGAGAGCGTCTCCGACGAAGCGGCCGCCGTCCTGAAGGCGGTGAAGCGTCTTCGGAAGCAGAATCAGAAGATGTCGGACCAGTCGGTTCAGCTCATCCTCTCCGTCCACGATCGCGTGGCGCAGTTCGCCGAGAAGGTGACGCCGTGGATCCGCTCGCCGCGTCCCGTCATCGACGTCCGCGAAGTTCAAAATGAGTCGAAGAACATTCACGAGTTCATTCGCGACTGCCGCAAGACCCAGCTCGGCCGCGTCGGCCCCGAAGACCCGGGCTCGTCGATCCGCGTGCTGGCGGAACTTGATATCATCAACGCCTACGAGCGCATCCGCTCCTACTACCTCAACATCGCGGAAACGGTCGCCGGCGGCAAGAGGTGAGGCGATGCGCTACCTGCTGCAGTTCCTGATGATCCTGGCGGTCAGCTTCCTCGGCGAACTGATACACCGCGTCGTTCCGCTTCCGATTCCGGCGAGCGTCTGGGGGATGGCGATTCTCTTTGCGTGCC
>CAMAHK010000096.1 GCA_945834475.1 uncultured Verrucomicrobiota bacterium | reverse complement strand
TGCTCAGATGCCGAGGTCAGTCAAGACCGCGCAGCGGTGTTGACTGACCGAGTACATACGGCGCCTCGAACGGACTTACGACCAGCGGCGGTCGTTCGCCCATTCCTTATCCCACTCCTTCGTGGGCGTCCACGGCGCCGGGAAGTCGGTGCAGGCTTGCTTCTTGATGAGCTTCTCGTTAAGTTCGTCGATGCCGAGGCCCGGCTTCGTCGGCACGGCGATAAAACCGCCGTCGTAGCGGAGCGCGGGCTTGACAAGGTCGCCCCACCACGGCACGTCGACCGAGTGCAGCTCAAGCGCCATGAAGTTGCGCGTCGCCGCCGCCACATGCACGGCCGCCATGCAGGCGATGGGCGACTCGGCCATGTGAAGGTTCATCTGCACGCCGTAGTCCTCCGCAAGATCGCCAATCTTCTTCGTCTCGAGCATGCCGCCCGCCGTGAGGAGGTCGGGATGCACGACCGCGAGGGCGTGGCTCTTGAGAAGCGGCATAAAGTCTTCCTTGAGATAGATGTCCTCGCCCGTCCCGAGCGGCGTCGTCGTCGCCGCGTGAAGCTGCTGCCACTGCTCGACGTTGCGCCACGGCAGGACGTCCTCCGCCCACGAGAGATGGTACTTCTCGAGACGGCGCAAAAGATTCACCGCGTCCTCATACGGGATGTGACCGAGATGGTCGATCGCAAGCGGCACTTCCCAGCCGATCACGTCGCGGACGTCGGCCATGTACTTCTCGAGACAATCAAGCCCCTTCTCGGTGATATGAATGCCCGTAAAGCCATGCGCCGTGTTAAAGAGATCGTACGCTTCGCCGCGCATCGCCCGCGGATCGATGGACCCGTGCGGCGTCTTGACGACGTGCTTCATCTTCTTCATGTAGTCGAGATAGCCGAGCGGCGCGATGAGAGCCCCCGGGACGTTCATGATCAGCTCGATGCCGAGGTCCATCTTGAGGAACGTGAAGCCCATCTTCATGCGTTCGACGAGCGCCTGCCCCATGTCACGTCCGCCGCCCTCCGAATCAGTGTCGCAGTAGCAACGGATCTCGTCCCGCCATTTGCCGCCCATCAGTTGCCAGCAGGGCACGCCCCACGCCTTGCCCGCGAGGTCCATGCACGCGAGCTCGACCGCACACACGCCGCCCGCCTGACGCGAGTCGCCGCCAAACTGCTTGATGCGGCGGAAGACCTTCTCGACATTGCACGGGTTCTCGCCGAGAATGCGCGACTTCAACATCGCCGCGTACGTGCGCGACGAGGCATCGCGGACCTCACCGTAACCGACGAGACCTTGGTTCGTGTAAAGCTTCAAAAGCGTGCACCGCTTCGGCGCGCCGTCGATGTCGGCAAAGCGCATGTCGGTGATCTTCAGCGTGGCGGGATTGATTTTATTGATGTTCATGACACGATTCTCCGTACCGCGGTGCGTCTCGCCCGCGGCGTCTCCAAGAAAGAAATTACTTAACCTCCATGACTTTCGTCTGAACTTTACCAGCCGCATCGGTCCAGGTGAGGCGGTACTTCCCGCGGAAGCCCCGGAAGGAAACGACCTGCTTGCCCGCGCCTGTCGGCGAGGACACCGACGGTACGGTCAGGGACGTCTTCCACTCACGGTTGATGAGATCGTCCATCGCATAGTAGGCCGTCTTCGGCTTCATGTCGCGTGTGAAGAGTCCGCTGATCGACGGCTCGCCCGGCGCGCCACAGTTGTCGACGACATTCCACCAGGTGATGCCATTCATCTTCTCGACGGCGAACCACGCACGGTAGCAGTTGCGGAGAATGATCGCCTGGACCATCTGTCCCTTCGGCGTCATGTCCGGCGCGGTGATCGTAATCTCCGAGAGATGAATCGGTTTCTCGGCCTTGGAGAGCAGCGTGAAGCGGTCGGCGATGCCTTGCGGCGTCAGGTGACTCGGCCCTTCGCCTTCAGCAATCTTCGCAGACTCCTTCGGATTGAAGAGGTGCATCTGCGAACCGATCACATCGATGCGACAACCGTTTTTCTCGAGATCCTTGATCTGCGCGAAATAGTTCTCGTCCATCGAGTAGTCGTTGATATTGAGCCACGCCGACCTCGGCAACGTCTCCTGCGCCGTCTTGAACGCATTGTAGCAGAGATCACCCGCCGTGATGCCGTAGCGCGGCGAGACTTGGAACGGCTTGCCGGTGACGGATTCGCCGTGGAAGTCGGGTGAGGACTCGTTGCAGACGTCCCAGCTGTCGACGCGCGTCCCGTACCGTGCCGCAATCTGGCGCACGCGGTCGAACGTGAAACGGTTGAGGTTCGCGAAGTAGGTCGGACAGATCGCCGCGACTTCGTCGGGCGTCAGCCTCTTGAAGATCTTCTCCCACGACTCGGACCAGGAGACAACCCCCTCCTTCTTCCATTCGTCGCGACCGAATTCCTTGACGCCCATCGGCAGCCGCCAGTCATGCGACGGCAACTTCACGCCCGACGCCGCCTCGAGCGCGTCCTTCTCGGCCTTGGGACAAAACCCGTCCCAGATCCAACTCGGCGTCATCCAGGCGTTGTTGCCCCAACAGAGCGGATGTCCGTGAATGCGCACGCCCCGCGTGTTAAGGAACGCGACCACGGGCTCCGTCGCGGGGCGGCGCCAATGCGCCTTGCGCATCGCCCCGTCCGCGTCTTCCGCGAACGCGCGGTTCCAGTACTCTTCCGTATCACGGTAGTCCTCCTGAAAGCGAACCTGCCCCTGATAGGGCTCAAGCGTCTTCCAGTAGAAGGCGACCGTCGCCGAGTTGAAGAGCGTACCGTAAAGTTCCTTGTAGCGGTCGTTGTACTCCGTCTTCCCGAGCTGATTGAAGTTAAAGATGTGAGCGCCGAAGAAGAAGCCGTGCGAGATCTGCTCGACCGAGACGACGGTCCCGTTCGGGGCATCGATCTCCACCACGGCATCCGCCTTACGATAGCGCTCGATATCCGCGTCGATCTTCGCCTGAGCGGCATCATTCCAAACCGCCCAGTACTTCTCGCTCATGACCGAGCAGTCAATCACGAACTCCGCCCGAGCCGAGAAGACCGTAGGTAATAGGCAAAGGATAATGGTCGTACGCATCATAAGAGACACTCCGTTATTGTTATTCATTTCCACCTTCATTCATCATTCTCAGAAGTAGCCGCCCTTGTCGATGATCTCGCTGATCGTATCGCCCTGGCGCACCCAGCTGAAGATATCGACCTCGTTCTTCTCAATGCCCTCGGCCCTGAGCAACACGTCATACGCGATCTCGCGCGGAATGCAGAGCACCCCGTCGATGTCGCCGAAGATAATGTCGCCGGGACGGACCGTCACCTTGCCGATACGCACCGGCACCTGGTAATGCGTGATCATGCAGCGGCCGAGCGAACCGTTCGACGTGCGGTACTTGTAGAAAATCGGGAACTTCTGCTCGAGAATCTGCTTCGTGTCGCGAATGCCGCCCGCGATGACCGCGCCACGGATGCCCTTCGTCATCGCCGTCGCCGTCATGACGCCGCCCCAGAGCGAGGCCTCGGTATCCTCCGACGTATCCCACACAACGACACCGTTCGGCTTGAATTCGTCGAGCATCTGCGCGCGGAACGTCATTTCGCCCTCGATCATCACGTTCGGGGCGCTTTTCACGCAAAACGCCTCGCCGCAGACGACCATCTCGTCACGAAGCGGCATGATGTCCGACGGCAAATTCTGGTTGAGAAGGCAGTATTCACGCATCACATCGTTGATCGCGCCCGTGTAGAGCTTCTCGTAGCGCTCGCAGAGTTCCTTGATCGGAATCGGGATCTCGCAGTTCGGGATGCGCTGACGGTTCGCAATCAGCTTGTCGAGTTTCATGAGGCCGGCTTCCTTGGCCTTCGTGCGCATATCAGCTAAACTAGGCATTTTGGGTAACTCCTTTGTCCGTGTTAAATCATTTGCCCCATATTATACCCGTTCGAGCGGGCGTGGACAATGTCTTTCACGGCAACAAAACGTCACGTTTTAGGCAATCACCAAAACATTCAGTCATCGTTGACCATGCCGTACTTGGCGGCGCGCTCGTCCAACAGGCGATCGAACTCATCCTCCGAATCATACGCCCCGAGCTCGTCCGGTCGATCCGGCTCGATGCCGAGATAGCGAATCGCCGCGAGCGCAATGCGCTTGAAGACGGGGCCGGCCGAGTTTCCGCCCTGATGGTAAAGCGTCTTCTTGTCAAAGTCAAGAGACGCCAAGATGACGATCTTCGGATCCGTCGCCGGCACGATGCCGCAGAACGACGCACGGTAGAGACCCGGCAGGTAATGCCCGCGCTCGGCCTTTTGCGCCGTCCCCGTCTTGCCCGCAACCGAATAGCCGCGCAGCGCCGCGCGGCGGGCTGTCCCCTTCGGCGAGGCAACGTCAAGCATCATCGTGCGGACCGTCCGCGCCGTCTCGGGACGGATCGGACGCCCGATTTCGACCGGCTCGTTCTGCTTCAGGATCGTGCCGTCCGCGCCGACGATCCGATCGACGAGATACGGCTTCATCCGGACGCCGTTGTTGGCGATCGCCTGATACGCGCTGATGAGCTGGATCGGCGTCACAGCCACGAACTGTCCGATGCCCGCGCGCGAACGCGAGGCGAGGTCCCAGGTCTTCTTGTGCGGATTCGGCAAGATGCCGTACTGCTCGCCGGGAAGCTCGATGCCCGTCTTCTGTCCGAAGCCAAAGCGCGTGAAATAGCTGTACAGCACGTCCGGCCCCAGATCGAAAGCCAGTTTGCCAATGACGATGTTCGACGAATGGACGATCGCATGCGTCAGCGTTATCGTCGGATCCCAGACGTGCGAACCGTCGCCTGGCAGTTTGTAGTAGTTGTTGTCATCCCGATTCGTCCGATACGTCGTGAACGGCCCGTACTTCTTCGGATTCGAATCGATCGCCGCCGCGACCGTGATCACCTTCATCACCGAGCCCGGCTCAAAGTTAAAGCCGACCGCACGGTTCAGCTTCGCCGATTCCGACGCCTTGCCGAAATTGAGCGGATGGAAGTCGGGATACGAAGCCAGCGCGTAGATCGCGCCCGTCGTCGCATTCATCACGATCGCCCACCCCGAACCGGCCCCGTATTCGGCCAGTCCCCACTTGAGATGCTCTTCGACCTCAAACTGGATATTCGGCTCGATCGTCAGATAGATGTCGCACCCCGACTGCGGATCGATCGAGATGATGCGCTTGTCATAAAGTTCGCGGCCGCGTGCGTCCTTCATGCCGCGCACAACTCCGGGCGTTCCAGAAAGCTCGCGGTTGAAGAGAAGTTCCAACCCCGTCGAACCGATGCCCTCGGCATTGACAGACCCCAGCACATGCGCCAGCGAACGCCCGTGAAGATACTGACGAACCTGCTTGCCCTCGATCGCCACCCCCGCGACAAGCTTCGAGTCCGCCAACGTGCGGTGCGCGTCCGGATCGGTCGAGAGCTTGAGAAACTGATAGCGGTTCTTCGTATTCTCCGACATCTTCTTGACGCGCTGATAATCAAGCCCCAGCGCGTCGGCAATCGTCTTCACGATCGCGAGTTTCGGACGCGGCGGCTCGTGCTTGCGTCGGACAACGGCATTCGTGAGCGCGACAGGATCGAGATGATACTCCCAGTACGGCACGGACTTCGCGAGCGGCGAGTCGCTACCGTAGGAACCGTAGATCGAACCGCGCCGCGCCGGCACCTTGGCCTCGAACGAATACTTCGGAGCCGAAACCTCGGGGTCGACATGCGCCCGCACCAGTTTCTGTCCCGAATAGACGGCCAGAACCAGCAGCGCCGCCACCGGAAACCAAAAGCGCAATCGCTCGCCGCGCATCGCCATGCGGCGTCAGCGACCCTTCTTGACGCGCTTGACCGGCGTGACGGACGCCAGACCGAGATTTGTGGCCGTACGCGCCTTCGCACGGGCTACGGAAAGCTGCCCCGCGTACGGCGTTCCGTTCGCATTCATGTGAACATTCTGCTCCGCGCGCGGCGGCTTCATCGCAAGGCCGTGGCGCAGAAGCGCCGCCGCCACCTTCTCGGGCGTCTTCATCTCTTCCCAGCGCGTGGACTCGCGATTGCGCGAATCCTCGAGACGGGCCAGTTCCTTCTCGGCCTCGCCGATGCGATTCCGTATCTGCTGGCAGCTCGAGGACGCCAGCAGGTTAAGGATTACCATGACGAAAAGAAACGCGATCACCGCGCCAAGATGCGTCGCAATCGCGGTGTTGACGTTCATCTTCTTACTGACTCGCCGATTTCTCTTCATAAGCCAAACCTCCCAAATATCTCTTTAAATCTTCTCGATGATTCGAAGCTTCGCACTCCGCGACCGCGGATTGAGCTTCATTTCCTCGTCTGTCGCCACCACGGGCTTGCGCGTCACCGCCTTCACCCGAGGAAGCTCGCCTTCCCACACTTCGCCGCCCTGCTGCAGCGACAGCATCTTCCCGACATGCGCGGCAAAAAACCGCTTCACCACCCGATCCGTCAGGCTCTCGAACGTGATGACCGCAAACCGTCCGCCGCTCTTCAGAAGTTCGAGCCCGCTCGCGAGCGCCCGCTCCAGCTCGCCCATCTCGTCATTCACTTCCATCCTGAGTGCCTGAAACACCCGCGTCGCCGGATGATGCCCGCCATGCCGCCCGATTACACGCTCAATGAAGTCCGCCAAATCCAAAGTCGTCTCAAACCTCCGCGCCCCCACCGTACCGTCGCTGTCCTCAGCGACAGGCGCTCTCCA
The DNA here is from genome assembly GCA_945834475.1 of uncultured Verrucomicrobiota bacterium. Lineage (GTDB taxonomy): Bacteria > Verrucomicrobiota > Kiritimatiellia > RFP12 > UBA1067 > UBA1067. Next base: position 1,199 of record CAMAHK010000096.1, on the reverse strand, counting down.
AGCCTCCCTCTCCCGCACGATCGCCCGCGCGATGCGCCGCGCCTGCGGCTCCTCTCCCCACTCGCGGAAGATCTCTTCCAACCGTTCCGCCGACTCGCCGTTGACGAGGTCCGCCCCCGTCAGGCCGCGCGACCGATCCATCCGCATGTCAAGGGGTCCCTCGCGCAGAAAGCTGAACCCACGTCCGGCTTCATCCAGTTGAGGACTCGACACGCCCAAATCCAACAAGATCCCATCGACTTCCGTCCACCCGTTTTCATTCGCAACTTCCTTCAAATTCCCATGCTCACCCTTCGCCATGACCAGCCCGCCCCCCGTACCGTCGCCGTCTCGGCGACAGACGCTCTCCAGGCCAAGTCTCTCCCGCACCTCTCTCAACGCCTGCTCGTCCCGGTCAATCCCCAACACACATCCGCCGCGCTTCAGAATCTCCCGCGTATGCCCGGCCCGCCCGAGCGTCCCATCCACATACTGCCCGCCAACCTTGACCGCCAACCCATCGACCGTCTCCTTCAGCAGCACTGGTATGTGTTTTTCCAAACCTTCTCTCCTCCAACCAACGACCCCTCAGCCTTCAAGCGCGTCCAGCGCCGCATTCAGATCCGCAAGATCCGTCGAGACCTCCACCGCGTAGTCCGCCTCGTTCCAGAGCTTCGCCATACGGACGGAACCCGCCATCACGACCGTCGTCGTCAAGTTCGCAAACTGAAGGAGCTTGTCGCTGATGCGGATTCGTCCCTGAACGTCAATCATCAGCTGTTCCGAGTTCGCACCGATGACCATCGCCGCTTTCGTCAGCGCCGGATCAAAGAGCGCCTTCTGCCGCAGCTTCTGGAGCAGGCTCTCCATCTCCGCCTTCGGCAAAAGATCGAGACACTTGCCATTTCGGTCGCGCATCACGTAGACGAAATCGGGATCGCCCATCGCGCGCCGCCATTCACGGGGAATGGTCAGACGCCGCTTGGGATCGAGCGCATGGGTAAACTCGCCCATCAGGGCGTTCGACCCACTTCCCGATGTCGACTTCGCGACACTCTCGACAACCTCTTCTGACATTTTGTGACATTATTATACACTTCTTGACACCATAAGGCAATACGAAAAATTAAAATTGTATTAGAATGTCATGGAGTTGACACTGGTGACACTGGACGAGCTACTTGAGAAATGCGAGGATGTGAGAATAGGCGGGAATATAT
>CAMAHK010000095.1 GCA_945834475.1 uncultured Verrucomicrobiota bacterium | reverse complement strand
TTTTGCGTCTTTCCGAAATATGATTTGAAAGCTTGTTCTTCTATGCCAGCGGCGAGGACTCCGAGGGTCGGACCCCAATGGTGGGGTAAAAGTGGTGGGGTTAGGCACAAATCACCGCCTTTCCCTTGCGCAAAATCCTGTACTGCTTGCCGGGCAGATAGCGATTCTTCTCGCCTCCTGCAACCGCGATGTAGCCCGACTTCGCAAGCGGCGTCAGGTAGCGGGCCGTGAAGAAGTTGGCGCTGGCGATTCCGAGAGCCGCGCGCAGTTCGGCCGGACGCCTCGGGCCGTCCGCCAGCTGCTTCAGGATGTCGTACGCCACCTTGTCACTGCCCTTCTCCAGAATGTGCGGGACTCTCTCGGGCATGTTCTGTTCGAAGCGAGAGACATCCCGCCGTCTTGCCTTCTGCTGCTTCTCATCATCGACCGAAAGCCCCTTCTTCGCACGGCCCAACCACCCAACCCCCACCATTAGGGTTTTGTCGAAGCCGCCACAGCATCTATGGTATAATGTCCGACATGAACGATTTGACTGAAAAGACTCTCAACACCGAGCGCAAGTACACCGGGAAGATCATCAGCGTTGACCTTCTCGACATTGAGCTGCCGGACGGCAGGAAAACCAAGCGCGAAGTTATCCGGCACGGCAACGCCGTCGCCATCCTCGCCCGCCGCCCGGACGGAAAGTTCGTGTTCGTGAAGCAGTACCGCAAGGCGGCCGAGGAGGCGCTGATCGAGGTTATCGCCGGAGGGCTGGAAGCGGGAGAAGACCCCATCGAGGGCGCGAAGCGCGAGACCGCCGAGGAAACTGGCTACGACGTCACGTCCATCAAGTTCCTCACGACGATCATCTGCACACCCGGCTACTGCGAGGAACGCATCCACATCTACTTCGCCGAACTCTCCGAGACGGCGCACGGGCAGGACCAGGACCCCGACGAGAACGTATACCCCGTCATCCTCTCCAAAGCCGAGGTCGAGGACGGCATCCGCAACGGGACGATCTTCGACGCGAAGACCCTCGCCGCCTGGGCCTGCTTCAACATCGCCAAGTAAACCTACCGCACCGTCAGCAGCTCGTCCCAGTTGGTCGTGGCGCGTTTGGAGAGCTTCGACCGCTTCATCGCCCATGCGGGCTTGCCGACCCCTTCTGCGGCCGAGAACACCTTGCCCTTTCCGAGCTTCGCGTTGAGCGCGTCGATGGCCTCGTAAAGCTTGGACTTCTCGCGCTTCTCGGCTGGGGCGAAGAGGTCCGCCTGGAACGCAGAGCCGACCTTTTCCAATCCGAAGAAGACGATGCCGGACTTCCGGTACTTCGCGCCCTTCACAAAGAGCGACCCGATCTGCTCATGAATCGCCCGCACCATGACGTTCGTCGCATCGGTCGGCTCCGGGAATGTGACCGTGTAGCCGTATAACGAGCGGGAGCAGGAAACCGAATCGGGGTCTGCGTTGTAGTCCCTGTCCTGATTGCAGGAAATGCCGCGCAGCTCAGTAGCCGTGCGGAGAAGCGTCACGCCGCCCACAGAGCGCACAAGGTCGTCCGGGGCGTCCCGTAGGTCCTTGGCGGTAAAGATGCGTTCTGCGCGAAGCTTGAGGGGCGGGCGGCGACCCACGCCCCACACCTCGTCCGTCGGCAGCTTGGCGAGGATGTCGGTCGGATCGTCCGGCATCACAAACACACCCTCCGGGTGCTTCTTCCCGATGTGGTTGGCGATCTTGGCGAGGGTCTTGGTCTTGGCGAAACCGACGCCGCAGCGGCCTTCATGCCGGTGCGATAGGTCTTCACGGTAAACTCGCCGTCCACCGACGCGATGATGATGTCGCCGTTCGCGGGCGTAAGGGAGCGGTCCACGACGAGCAGATCCTTGTCCCGAATGCCCGCGCCGATCATCGAGTCGCCCTCGACCCTCACGAAGAATGTCGCCGCCGGACGCTTCACCAGCAGCTCATTCAAATCCAGCGGAGGTTCAAGGTACTGCTCGGCGGGCGAGGGAAACCCGCGCACCGCCTTGCGGCCCCTTCGGGCGCATCGCTTCGCTCGCGGGTCCCCTCCGCTTCGCTTCGGTGCATTCCCACTGATCCTACAACCTGCGCCTTCTTCGACATGAACCTCTACTTTCGCCCCTGTGAAATCTCAATCAGCGTCTTGGTCATGACTCCTTGCGAATCTCGAAGATGTTGATCACGTCCGCGTCAGGGCAGCAGAATGTGATCGCCCCGTCCTTCATGCGCGGCATCGTTCCGCCATAGCGGAGGATGTCCGCATAGACAAAAGCAACGTGCATCGCCATCGGACAGATCTTGCCGCGATCCGTGTCGAAGTCGAACGAATCGCCGATCTTGTGCCCGTGATGACAAGCACACGGGCCCTTCTTATCGACAAGCTTGATTGTTATCTTCGGTCTTGCCGGCATATTACTTCTCCAGTTCTCCGGCATAATCAAGGATGCCGCCGATATTTGTGACGTCCGAATACCCGAACGAGACAAGCTTCTCGCCCGCAGTCTGCGAGCGACGTCCCGAACGACAATAGACGAAGACCGGAGCGCTCTTGTCCGTGAGTGTCACTGCGACATCGGGGCCAAGCGTACTCAGCGGAACATTGATCGCTCCGGGAATATGTCCTTCCGTAAACTCGCCCGCTTCCCGCACGTCAACGAGCGCGGTCCCAGTCGTCTGCCTCGAGGCAGCAAGTCCCTCGGCCATAGACAATGTCTTCAATTCGTCCGCCATCTTCGCTTTCCTTTCCAGTCACATCTTCATCTTTGCCGCAACCCGCAAGAGCTACGATCTACATGGCGGCGATACCGCCCTCCACAAATTCGCGTCTGTTCATAGCGATAGCACCTCGCCGTCTTCGGGGACGAGCAAGGTTTTCTCATAGTGGTTCTCGACGATGAAGCGGCGCAGGTCCGCCCGCGACAACTCGGCGTGGCCGACGGCATCCATGTGGGTCGCGATCAACGTCGCTTCCGGCGCAGCCCTATGGACGGCCTCGATATCCTCAATGCCCATGATGATGCGCCCGTAGTTCTCACAGCTGGCCTCCGCCGCATTGAGTGCGATCACTTCTGGTCGATGACATTCGATGGCCGCACGAACACCCTCAAACCAAATCGTATCGGCCGCGAGGTAGAACTTCTTCGGCTCGTTCGGGGAGACGAAGACAACGCCCGCCACTTCGCCGCGCATCGGCAGAGGATCGTACAACTCCGCGATTCGCCCGGGCTGTCCATGCAGACAAGCCGTCCGATAGAGCGTCACCCCCTTAAAGACAACACCCTCGTCCCGCAGAATCCGCACATCCGAGAACCCCATCTTACGGAGTTCCTCGGCATCAATCTCGTCCTGACCGAAGAGCGGCATGTCTTTCGGAATCGCCTCCGCCGCCGTCGAATCGAAATGATCGAAATGAAGATGGGTCACGACGACGGCATCGACTCCCGCCAAGATCTCCTCAACTGAAACTGGCAGGTCCGTCATCGGCGACGCGCGACCTTTCGTCTTCGCAATCGGAATCGGCGGAAAAGCTCCCTTATCTGCAAACCACGGATCAATCAGGAAACGAACACCTCCGAATGTCAACACGGCCGTAGCCGAACGAATCTGCTTGAATGTCATACTCATGCCCTTTCCTTCATTTCCCCTTCTTCAGCGCCCGCACGTGATGCAGGACTTGCTCGTCAAAGTTATTCATGGTACTCCTCCGCCAGTTTAAATCTCGGACCGACATAGCCGTCACGTTCAATCGTCTCGAAGAACATCTTTGCCGGGCGCACCCAATGCTCCATCGCGCCGTAGAGTGTGCGGTAGACGACCATCAGCTCCTCCGTCTCGCTGTCCTTCGCGAAGTCGAGCAACTGATAGCGCTTACCCTTGAAGTGGACGAACTCGCGCCCGATCAGCGATTCGAGATTGTCAGGCATTCCTTATCCCCTTGCACTTCGGATACTGCGAGCAACCATAAAACGGCGCACCGTCTGACTTCCGGTGACGCAGAACCATCTTGGCTCCGCACTTAGGACACTTGAGTTCCCCCCGTTCGCATGAGACCGACAGCTGCACAGCATCATGGCTCGCCCGAAGATTAGCCACATGTGACGCCTTACGCTCATCGCCCAACGACATATCCCATGCGCCTATTGCGAGACAGACCTTCTCAACCATAGCCTCGCTCAAGAGAGGCCGGTCAAACGACCGGATGTACCGGGCGAGATCAGCACTATACATCACGTTCTCAGGCATCTCCGTCATGAACTCGCCGTCACCGCAGAATGCGACCACGTTAAAAAAATACCGGCGCGGCATCTTCAGCAGATCGGACATCGTGTAAATGTGCCGCCAGTTCTGTCGGATAGGGTTCTGGAAGCGATACTTGTCAGCGCCCCAGCGGGTCCTGAAGCTTTGCGTCCACTGCCGCTGATTCTCTCCACCGAAGATCCATCCTCCATAGTCCTTCGTCTCGACAACGAAGATCCCATAGCGACTCACGACAACATGGTCAATCTGAGTCGTCGCCCCGTCTACGGTAGGCAGCATGACGTTGTTGATGACTTTATACACGTCGTTCGGCAGAGAACCCAGCCGCCCAGATACGACGGCCTCGCCGATGTTGCCACGAATCGCCGGCCGCGCCGACTTCAACAAGGCCTGAACGACCCACAAGACGACGACAATCGCCCCGGCAATCCAGTATACACTCGTGAAGTCGCCCATCATTCCGATCTTACGGATTAAGGTTTGACTCAAGTTCCTTCAGTGGGCCTAAGAGGATCCCCGGTGAATACAACACCGCCGTTTACCGTCAGGTTGTCGTGGAATCCCGCCTCCCTAACCGCATCCAGTACGACGTCATGGGCTATCTTCGCGTTTGCGGTATCAGTCGTGTAGCCCTTCGCCATCAGCTTTGTGCGCAACTGCTCGAACACCATACTTACAGCACCTCCTTGCGAATGACATCGAAAATCACCTCGCGCTTTGGAAACGCATCAAGGTAGTCCTCCATCTTCGCCGGATAGAGTTCTTCGGAGATCTGCCGAAAGTTGCCGATCACCTCGTGATAAAGGTCGAAAGGCATTTTCGTGCGCATCCTGACAGTTTCAATCAGCAGCCGCTCCTTGTCGAAGATTCGCATTGGCACTCCCTGGAGGACTATTTCCTCAACGCCAATCGCCCTAGTCCCCTTGGGTACAAAATATTCAACAACATTCGGATCGAGAATCTTAGTGCTTCCGCGCTCGACAGCCAAGTGGCACTTGTCGGGAATGTTGTCCGTCAGGTCGTAATAGTAGTAAGCACTCAGCATTGTCACGACGGACGTCGGATAACGCGCCTGCAGAATTTCCAGCTCATGATGCCGAGTCCCGTCCGAATAGAGTCCGTGAGCGACCTTACGAAGGCCGCCCGTCTTAATCTGTGCAGCAATCTGATAGTGATTGCCGAACTTCTCCAGACACTCTTGAGCACTTAACAGCATTTTACTTTCAGCCGACAATTGTCATCTTTTGGCGGCTGTGAGTAAAATTATAGCAAATCCTGCCACCCGGCTCAACACTGCGAATCGGGATGTGCCTCCGTCCACGCCTTCTGCGCCGCTCGGCGTCCTTCCATGAACGCCCGCTCCTCCGAACGCTTGCGGTCGATCTCCTCCTTGCGTACCCTCCACTCCTCGTCGGTGTAGGGATCGACCTGCACGATCACCTCGTTGAGCCGGATGCCGCACATAAGGAACAGCCACTGCACTCGGGCGACGACCTCCGCCCCAGTCGGCGAACTACGGATTGATCCGACCAGCATCCATCATCGCCGACACCGCCTCGACTGTGGCGCTGGACCCGAGCCACTCGAGCTGTCCCGCCGCCTAGAGTGCGTCGAAGGTCGCCGGATTCACCGCCACGAGGCGCGACACGGCGCACGAGAACGCTTCCGACCACGACTTGGCGACAACCTCCCGTCCGTCAAGGGGAAGGCGAACAGGGCGCAACGACGAGGCGATCACCCGGCAAATGCCCCGGCGGCGACCCCATCGGGGCCTTATCATTCCCAGAACTCGGTCTGCACAAAGGTCGGCTTGCGCCCTTTCGCGCCAGCTTGCGCACCTCGCGTAGCCGCCCGCTTCGCGGCAGACCTTCGGTCTGGAGGATATACAGGGGCTGCAGGAACGCGAGAAGCGGGCGGGGCGACCGTTGGCACGGCGACCGGCTCGGGAGCGGCACAGGGCGGCTGGATATCCTCCAGACCGAAGGTCTGCCGCGAAGCGGGCGTCTGCGCGAGGTGCGCGTTCTGGCGCGTCTCGCCCCACTCGCGGCGGTTGAGCCGCCGCCGGAGGGTCTGCCAGCCCGGAAGCCGCTCGTCCATGAGGGCGTAGAACCTCGGCCCGTGGTTGTGGACGGCGAAATGTGTGTATTCATGGGCAACGACGTATTCGACCAGATTGCGGGGCGCACGGGCGAGTTCGGCGTTGTAGGTGATGTAGCGGTCGCGCCAGTGACAGCAGCCCCAGAGCGACCTTACCTTGCGAACCTTCCACGAGACCCCTTCCTCGCCCACACGAGCCGCCCACGTTGCGTTCAGTTCGCCAAGGAGCGTCCGCAGGGCTTCCAGCTCGGCTTCCGTCACTGGGGTGCGTATGGCGGCAGGACGAGCCAGCACCTCGGCGCGGGTCTTCTGCACCCACCGCCACTTCTCGCGCAGGAAGTCCTCGCCCTGCCGCAGCGTCGCCCACCACTTCGGAACCGAGAGACACACCGTGCCGTCCGCCGCCACGCGGATGTTGATCCGGCGGATGCGCTTGCGGACGACCTCGACGGGTACGCCATCAATCTCGTTGTGTCCTGAATGGAGCATTGGGCATATTATACCAACTGCTCCGCATCGTCGTGCGCGTCAGAACTCGACACGCAGGGTCTTGTCGGGCCACTTGAAGCCAAAGTCCGACCGCTTGATCTTGCACTGGGGTTCGCCGTCCTTCCAGAAGACCAGCCCCTCGATGTTGTGCGTCCGCAGATACTCGCGCAGGCCCTCGAACGTCCTCGGCGCGTTCTTGACGATCCGCTTGCCGTGCTTTTCAAGGCAATCGTAGGTGAGAGCGTAGGGGTTGCTCTGGAAATGCGGCCCGACCGCCTCGTATGTACCGTCGGAAAGCCAAGTGCCGCCCGCGTTGTAGTAGGCGGCAAGGTGCCAGTTCGATCCCTGATCGGCGGGATCGACCAGGAGCCAATGCGGCCAATGCCCCGTGACGGGATCGGGATCGCAGCACGGGATTGCCCCCGGCGGAGGCGTCTTGCCCTTCTTCGCGTCGTACCGCTTGTAGAACTTGCCGCCGATAACCGCGCAGCAAGTCCCGTCGATCTTCACGGTCGCAAGCCCCTCGCCCGCCAGCACCCATTCCATCCCCGGCGTCACCTCGTCGCAGATGCTCTTGATGCGCGGTCCGTCGTATGTGCGTTTGAACAATGTCGGTATCTTCCTCATCGATTTTCTCCTTTATGCCGACACTATACCGTAAGGTTGTATCGCATAGCAAGCGTGACAATCACCATCCGTAACGCTTGCGATGCAACCGCAGCTTGGCGAGGAAATCGTCCTTCACCGACTTCGGCCGGAACACAGCCTTCTTCTTCGGCTCCGGTGCGGTCGCCCGCCTGTGCATTTCCTCCGCGCTTTCGATTTGCAGCTCGGCCGCGCAAACGTCGCCAACCTTTGCCTTCAGCAGTTCGTGAAAATCGTCGAGCGGATAAAGAACGCCGCAGTTGTTGTGATAGACATTCCGTTTCACGAATGGGAACTTCCGGCGCTCCTTCACGCCAAAGCCGAAGCGGAACACGCGCTCGTGCAGTTTGCAGACGTCGGAATTGTCGAACCGTTTGTCATGCGACGGAAGAAGCGCGTCATCCGAGACGAACAACGCCCGCATCCCCTCTTCAAGATAGTAACGGCGGATGCACAGCCGCCACGTCCGCCCGCCGCGTCCCTCGACCATCGCCATCGCGTACTGTTCGCCGGCCTTCGGGACCTCCTCGTAACCAACAACCTTAACGACACACGCCAGAGGTAGATCAATCGGCATTGCCTCCCCCACGCAAGTCCGCAACTTGTCGAGGTAGGCGATCTCCACCAGCTCCTCCGGCGTCTTCTCGGGCTTTTCTATTCCAAAATCAGCCATTCACTTTACCTTGAGACCGAGCTTGTAGGCCTGGGCGAGATACTTCGTCCCCTTGATCGCGCCCTTCGCGAACTCGTCGCAGAGGAGATCGGTATTCCCGCCCTTGCGCGG
>CAMAHK010000094.1 GCA_945834475.1 uncultured Verrucomicrobiota bacterium | reverse complement strand
AAAGGAGAAGATAAGATGAAAACGAGAAATGGCTTTACGTTGATCGAGATGCTGGTTGTCATCGGCATCATTGTCACGCTGATGGCGGCATCGATGGCCGGCTATGCGAAGATTACGGCGACGGCCGAGACGACGCGGGCGCGGGAACTTGTCTCGAACGTGACGACCGCGCTCACGTCGCTTTACAATCGCGAGGGGCAGTGGCCGAAGCGCATCGTCTCCGGAGCTTCCGGCGAATACAAGCTCGACGAGAACGCGGCGCTGCCGCTGGCGACGAAGAACTATCTCTCGCTTGCGCTGGCGGACGGAAAGCTCTCCGGCTATGACAAGTTCGGCGTCGTGACGCCATGGGCGGTGACCGTGCTGAAGCGCGCCGGCAAAGACGCCAACAAGACGACGAAGGTGGGCGCGAAGACGATTGAAGAACACATCCTCAGGTACGTGATCGACGACGACGGCGACGGTTTCGTCGACGTGCCGTCGATCGAGACGGGCGTCGGCGGCGTGAAAGTGCGCGCGACCGCGTGCGTGTGGTGTTGCTCGAAGGATGGCAGTTTCAAGAAGAAGGACATCATCAAGAGCTGGACGAACGGCCAGGAGGTGCGCTGAATGAAACGTCGCGGCTTTACGCTGGTCGAGTTGATGATGGTCGTGGCGATCATCGCGATCCTGATCACCGTCGTCGTCTCGTCCATCACGAGTTCGATGAAGGCGTCGCGCGCGCGCCGCGCGGCGGCGCTCTGTTCGGCGGTCCAGACGGGTCTTGCGACTTACTATGCGCAGAACGACGAATGGCCGGAGCCACTCGGCGGGAAGGTGAAGAGCGGCAACTTCTCTGGAATGAACGGCGAGGGGGCGCAGGGTCGGTCTAACGCCGATGTCTACGTGCTGCAGGCGAGCGAGGTCCGCCAGATGGTGAAGGCGCTTGTCATGGAGGCGAAGCAGGGGAATCCGCTGATGGACATCTCGTCGCTCTTCGTGTCGCGCGATCCCGGAGAATGGGGCGGCAACGGCTACGGCATGGATTTCTTCACGGCCGTTCGCGGCGACAAGCGCTCGCAGCGGAAGATGACGACGAGCGAAATGTATTTTGGGTATCCCGATGCGAACACAGGCAAGTTCCGCCGGTTCAAGATGGTCTATTCCATCGCGGCGGACACGCTGACGGTGTCGGTCCTGTAAGAAGGTTCAAGACTTGAGGTTTCGTATGAGGAGAGGTTTTACGCTTTTGGAACTGCTGGTCGTCATGCTCATCATGGCACTCATGGGAACGGCGGCGGTCGGCGGCTATCGCGCGATGCAACGCGGCATGGAGGAGCGTGGCGTCATGCAGAATGCGAATTCCGTCATTCGCGCGACGTACCAGCGTGCACAGATCGACCGTCAGCCGACGGCGATCTTCTTCTGGAACGAGACGCTCCGCAGCCAGACGGCCGACGAGAACGAGGTTGTCGCCGGGCGTGCCGTCGCGGTGCGCCGGCACGGACGCCTGTCGAATGTCGTCGGCAAGCTGCTGGTCGACGAGTTCGCCGATCTCAACCTCACCTATCCGACTTCCGACACGGGAGACGAGGGGGATGACGAGGAAGACACGGGTTCGGCGAATGACGTGATGTACCTCTATCCGATGGACAACATCAATTCGATTGCCAGCGGCTCGAACCTGAAGCGCTCGCTGGTGCGCACGCGCATTGCGAAGGCCGACGAGGATCTTCTCTTCTATTCGGGTCTCTCGAACAAGAACGCCGAAGATGGCGCGAAGACGGCGGCCTGGGCGTTTCAGCTTGAGGAACCGGGCGGCGTCACGTGGAAGGCGGGCATGGCGTACGGCTTTGAATTCGTGACCCTTGAACTGCCGGCCGGTTATATCTTCGGCTCGGACTATTCGCGCACGACCGACAACCCGATTCGTCCCGCGGGGACCTGTGTCTTCAAGGCGGGCGTCAACTCGGGGAGCGGGCTCAACACGGGCGGTTCGGTCGGCAACGACAAGGTGACGATCTATTCGCTTCGGCCGAACGGAGCCTCGCTCGAGGCGAAGAAGGTCGGCACGACGGATTCGCCGGAACAGGACTTGTAAGGTCGAGGAGACTATGAAAAGAGGCTTTACCCTAATTGAGGTCAATCTCGCGATGCTCGTCATGGCGATGGGCATCCTGACGGTCGTCGGGCTCTATGCGTTCGGCTACCGGGAGAACCGCCAGAGCCGCGAGGACGTCGCGGCGACGGCGCTCGCCGACGTCGTCGTCGGTCAGCTGATGGCGGCCGTGACGTCGACGAATCTTTACTGGAGCGACTTCAAGGACTTGAAGAGCTATCCGAGCGACAACGGCTGGGGAGACTATTTCAATTCGAACGGCATCGTCGCGCAAGATCCCGAAAACCGCGCCGAGGGCGTCTTCAACGCCGTGATGAGCGATCTCAAGATCGGCTCGCGTTGCTCCGAATTCGACACGGGATTTCCGCGGGCGGCCGTCCAGGCCGCGGGAATGAGCTGCGGGCTCGTCGTCATGCACGAGAAGGGCTCGCCGCTCGTCTCCATCGCGTTCCGCGCGACGAAGTTGCCAGGCACGTTGCTTGCCATGCCGCTCTACTACTGCGAAGGCCGCTTCCAAGGAGACCCGACGAAATAACCCCGTACCGCGGTGCGTCTCGCCCGCGGTGACACCAAGCAAACGACATGAAAAAAGGTTTTACCATATTAGAACTCCTCGTCGCGAGCGTGCTCTTGGGCATGCTTGTGACGATCCTGACGTCGATCTTCAATCAGTCGTCGATCGCATGGCGAACGGCGACGGTCGGCGTCGCCGATCTCGATGACGTCAGGGACAACATGGCGGAGATCCGGGAGGAGGCCGACAACGCGTTTGTGTGGAACAAGAGGGTGCAGTCGCTGACCGGCCTCTGGGACGAGAACGGCCAGCTCCGCAAGCGGGCCTGCGATGCGGGCGAGGCGACGGAGAAGGACATCGCGCGCGTCCTCCGGTCGAATTCCGGGACGCTGACGACGTCGAAGCCTTCGCCGTGGACGACGTCGCAGAACATGATCTCCGTCGGCCGCGCAGGTTCGGCGAAGTCGGCGAAGAACTATACCGTGAATGTGAAAAGCGCGGGACCCGACCGCGTGTTCAATACCTGGGACGATGTTTGGAGCTGGCCTGATGAATTCGATTAAGAGAGGTTTTACGTTGGTCGAACTCCTGGTGGTGGTCGCGATGCTCGCGATCCTTATGGGTTCGATGGGATCGGCGGTGAGCGGCGCACAGGCGCGGGCGCGCGAGCAGAAGGCGACGGCTGACGTCAAGGTGATCTCGCAGGCGATCCTCGCCTACGAGAACTATTCGCGCGGACAGGGTGACTTCGAACTGCCGACGATGGAAGACCGCGACGCCGATGGCGATTCGCTCTCGTTCCTGCTCGGCGAAGGCGAACAGGCCGAGTCCGGCGGCAATATCCCCGTCCTGCTGCAGGCGTCTCTCGTCGCCGGCCAGAAGCTGCTCGATCCGTGGGGGACGCCGTACAAGGTCAGGATTCGCGAGACATCCTTCACCCCCAAGTTCAAGACGGCGACCGGCCAGATGCAGACCGGCTACTTCCTGCCGAACTTCTACCGCCTTTCGGAGACCGAACGATGAAGTGTCAGATTTCCAACCGTCGCGGTAGCGCGCTTCTGATCGTGCTCGGAATGATGGCGTTCATCGTCGTCTCCGCCGTCGCGTTTTCCGCCTACATGCGCTATGCGCGCCTGCCGTCGAGCTACCTGAGGCGCACGTCGTCGTCGCGTCTGCTGGCGAAGGCCGCCGTCAACGAGGCGATCGAGGCGATCGACTGCGCGATCGGCAACAATCCGTATCCGGGCGTCGGAACGACGGCGTACGCGTATCCGCGCGGCGAGAACGGCGGCGAGACGAAAGAGCGCAACTACTGGCGCGACCGCGTCTTCATCGGCCAGCAGATGCCCGTCAGTTCGGGCCGAACGGTTTCGACGCTCTCGCTCGAGGGTCTCGCGTACATTCCTGCGCCCTTCGTGAACGAGGCGCGCTACTGGTCGCGCCATTCGGTGGCCGGCGAATGGCACACGATGGCGTTCGACGCCGGGCGCTATGCGTTCTGCGCGATCAACGTCTCGGACTGCTTCGACGTGAACCGCATGGTCGCCGAGGCTGGGCGCGACTCGTCCGACAGGGGCCGCGTCAGCCTTGCGCACTGTTTCGAGAATGTCGCGCATACGGACTATCAGGTCGACCCCGGCGATTGGGACGACTTCATGAAGAACTATCGCGACAAGAACCACAACAAGGTGCCGCTTGTCTCGGTCGCCGACCTTAACCTCGCGCTGTGGGGACAGAAGCCGAGCGGCATCAAGAGCGCGTTCGCCGAGTATCTCCAGCAGGGGACGAACGCGAAGTTCGTGAAGAACGACACGCCGGGCGATCCCGAGGTCGAGCTACAGAAGGCGATGGCATTCGTGACCGACAGCCTCTATCCGATGACGAACCGCGTGGCCGCGGCGATCGACCTCGCGCGCGAGCAGGACCAGCCGTTCTACGGCTTTACGGCCGGCAAGGCGACGAGTGACAAGCAGGATAAGAACGAAGACTCGCTCGACGACGTGATGAACGACGGTTCGAGCCGCTTCCTCAAGAGGTATCTCGCGCAGTTGCAGGGTCCCGAAGTCGTGCAGCTCTACGACTACCTCGACCGCGATTCGGTGCCGCTGTCGCTGGCGCTGCCGACGGTCGAACGCACGCCGATGATCACCGGCGTGGGCGTCGAGGGCAAGGTCTACGTGTCGGTCGTGGCGAAGACGCATCCGGAGTTCGACGAACCGGGCGCGAAGATCAATCCCGCGACCGGCAAGGCGGTCTCGCGAATCCGCGTGACGACGGGCGAACTGCAGGTCGATTGTTCGGATCTGCAGGTCGCGGCGGGCTTCGTGTTTCCGTTCAAGTACAAGCGCGGTCAGGTGCCGAAGTTCAAGGCCCAGGCAGCGGCGACGCTGACGTTCGTGCCGGCGGGCGAGGACGAGTCGCTGCGCCTCAAGAACGCGAAGGCGCCGGCGATCGTCACCAGGGGCGACTGGTCGAACAGCAGCAAGTCGATCGAAGCGGCTAAGTTCGGGGACGGCAACACGCCGGTCATACTCACGATGCAGTCGGGCCAGGAGAGCATCAGCGGCATTCCCGCGAAGGGCGCGACGGAGGAGAACGAGGCCGTTCTTGAAGACATCCTCTTCTCCTTCTCGGGCGGAAAGAAGTCGCTGGTCTCCGATTTCCCCGATCCGCCGGTGGCGCTGCCGGATACGATTACCAAGTCGGGTACGTTCCGTCTCATCGAACGCATCTCCGAGACGGAAGAGCGGACGGTTCTCGAGAGTCGGGCGAACATCCGGCCGATGAACGGCGCGTTGGACGGACTCGTTTCGGCGGATGCGTTTGAGAAGGGCGGCTCCTATGTCCCGGTCGTTCAGGCGTGGGTACGTGTCGTCGAGGACAAGGGCAGCGGCAAGACGGTCGATCTCGTGCCGGCCTGTGCCGACGACGACGAGACGCCGTCGACCGTCCTCAAGGATCTCGCACGCGGCTCGAACAACCGTCCGCTTCTGCGCTTCCGCGGCAATGCGGACGGGTTCGAGCTGACGGCGAACGTCGAGGAGATGCTGGCGATCGGCGCGAAGGACGTCACGCTTGCGCCGCAGGCGTACATGGCCGACGATCCGCGCTTCAATTACGCGCCGGAGAACCTGTGGGCCTGCAACAGCCTCGGCGGCACGTTCAAGGCCGAATGGCTGACGAAGCAGCGCTCCGGGAACCGCGACGGCGACATCTTCATGATGACGTCCGACGCGGGCTACCTGCAGAGTCCCTACGAGCTGACGGCGCTTCTCGACATCAGCGGCATCAACGGCGAGGCGCGGACGGACGCGATCGACGGCGGCGCCTTCAACGGCAAGATCCGCAATGACGGCGAGTCGCTCGCGGCCGACCGTTCGATGTGGCGGACGTACTCGCAGTATCCTGCCTACGGCGGCAGCTACCAGATCTCGCGCCTCGACATCGCGAACGGGTCGAAGGGCTTCCGCGTGAATCCGTATACGGAAGATCCGAACATCATGCTGGCGGCACTCGCGAATACGCCGCTCGACTGGTGGGCGGCGTCGACGAACTTCGTGAACGACACGGAGAAGAGCGGCTGGAAGGCGAAGAACGCGGTTACGGGCGAGGACTGCATTGACATCGATACGGCGAACGACCACGCCTTCTCCGAGATGGGCTCTTCGCCGGTCAAGGTCAAGCACGGCAAGTTCGATCAGAACGGTCTCGCCCAGTCGGGTACGCTGGCGGAGCTCGCGCAGAAGCTGCAGAACCAGTTGCGCGGCGCCGGCGCCGGCTGGGAACGCGCGTTCGACGACTTCGGCTGGAACCAGGACGACCGGATCGGCGGCGTCGATCTCGGCGTCTCGCTCCACTCGGTCGACAAGAAGTTCCTGCACGGCTACTGGCGCGAGTGTCTCGCGAACCGTCAGCAGCTCTTCCTGATCTTCGTCCGGGCCGAGCCCATGATGATGGGCGGCGGCGGCATGGGCCAGACCCCGCCGCAGCTCGGGGCGCGCGCGGTTGCCCTCGTCTGGCGCGACCCGACGCCGACGGCCGAAGACAACAACGGCCAGCCGCGTCCCCACCGCACCCGCCTCCTCTTCTATCGCCAATTCGACTAACCAACCCCGTACCGCGGTGCGTCCTCGCCCGCGGCGCTTCCCAGAAACCCGTACCGCGGTGCGTCCTCGCCCGCGGCGCTCCCAGGAAGAAAAAAATGAAAACCTCGCTCTCCACCTCCACCTCTTTTCTCCACCTCAAAAGGGCCTTTACTCTCATCGAGCTTCTCGTCGTCATCGGCATCCTCGGCATTTTGATGGGGATTCTCGTCACGACGCTCGGGGGGTCCCAGGATTCGGCCAAGGCCGTCAAGTGCCTGGCGAACATGCGCAACCTGGCAATGGCCGTGCAGGCCTATGGCACGGCGACCGCGCATTTCCCTCACGCAGGGTCGATCGAGAAGATGAACATGGATGTCTCGGAGGGCAAGCGCAACTCGCGGCTCGTTTATAACGAGGTGCGCGGCTGGATCAGCTGGGCTTCGGAGGGCAAGTACCCGGCGCAATCGAAGGGCGGGTGTCCGGAGATCAGCTTCATGACGAGCGACGAAGATCTCGCGAAGCTTGCGATTACCAACGGCGCGTTGTGGCGGTATGTCGGCGGCGACATGTCGGTCTACACCTGTCCGTTGCACGGCAACGCAAACAAGCAGGCGAAGTGGAGCTATTTCATGAACGCGTTCTTCGGATGGAATGCGAGCGAGGGCTTTGCGTACGGTCCGCGCCATGCGGGCATCGAGTACCAGAACCTGCGCGACTCCGACAAGATTCTCCTCTTCGCCGAGATTCCGTTCCAGGGCCCGGGCGACTGGTTCCCCAGCGGAGAGGGCGCGTCGGACGAAACCGACTGCATCCTTCAGTACAAGGGCTGCAACAAGGGCGGTGCCGCGAGCGGACCGAAGCGCCGCGACGGCAACGAGCACATCGGCTGCAACCACAAGATTGGCAAGACCTGGTATGCGCATGTCGTCTATGCCGACGGTCATACGGAGAAGTTTGCGTGCAATCAGGGCAAGAGCGCGCCGCTCGGCTCGAACGAGTTGCGAGAACTGACGACCTGGCTCTGCCAGGGCAAGGCCGTCACGTTCAAGGGCAATCGCTACGAAGAGCTGAAGTAAGCCGCGGGCCGCGGCCGCCCCGTACCGCCGCCCACCCCCGTACCGCGGTGCGTCTCGCCCGCGGCAGGGTAACAGCCAGTCGACGCGCAAACGGAGGCGGGTCTTTGACCACTGCGGGGACGGAAGCTCGCTTCGGGCACCGGCGCGACTCCGCGCTTCGCGCTATCGCGCCTTGGGTAAGTCGACCACTGTGCGAAACGCGCTTCCGTTCCAGACGCGTTGAGGGTCGCCTTACACATGCCCGAACCGACTTCCGCCCCCTCCGTTAAGCCCCGCCTCCGTTTGCCGAAGTCTTCTCCCGCGCGGTTCGTCGTTCCGCCGAACCGCTTAGCGCCGCCCACCCCCGTACCGCCGCCCGCCCCGTACCGCGGAGCGTCTCGCCCGCGGCGTCTCCAAGCCCCCCGTACCGCCGCCCGCCCCGTACCGCCGCCCGCCCCGTACCGCGGAGCGTCTCGCCCGCGGCATCACCCAGCCCCGTACCGCTGCCCGCCCCGTACCGCCGCCCGCCCCGTACCGCGGAGCGTCTCGCCCGCGGCGTC
>CAMAHK010000093.1 GCA_945834475.1 uncultured Verrucomicrobiota bacterium | reverse complement strand
GCGTCCCCGTTGGGGGCGCCAGCAACGGGGGCGAGGCACTCTTGCCTCGCCGGAACAGAAGACATCGTCCTCTTCACCTCCGCCTGCATCACGAAGGGACGGCTCGGACGCGAAGTCGCCGACCTCGAGGCGCTCGCCGCAGCGGGTGCGGCGTTCTTCACCGACGACGGCACGTATGTTAGTGACGCGAAGGTGATGGAAGAGGCGATGCGCCGGGCGTACGAACTCAATTTCGTCGTCTCGCAGCACGCGCTCGCGCCGGGCGTTTCGGAGGCGGATGCGATTCGCCGCGACCTTTCGCTTTGCCGCGAGACGGGGTGTCGCCTCCACGTGCAGCACATTTCGACGGCGGCGGGTATTGCGCTTGTTCGTGACGCGCAGAAGGAAGGGCTTCCGGTGACGGCCGAGGCGACGCCGCACCACATTCTTCTCTGTCAGGACGACATCATCCCGGCGATCGGCGGCAACTTCAAGATGGCGCCGCCGCTTGCGACGGCCGAGGATCGCGCCGAGGTGCGTCGGGCCGTGAAGGACGGCGTTCTCATGTTCGCGACGGATCACGCGCCGCATCCCGCGGCGACGAAGAACGTCCCCTACGAGCAAGCCGCGAACGGCATCATCGGACTCGAGACCGCGATCCCGATCACGTATCACGTGATGGTCGAGGAAGAGGGCATGAGCGTCGAGAAGTGGGCCGAGGCCTGGTGGAAGATGCCGCTCGACATTCTTCCCGCCGAACTCGCGAAGACGCCGCTCCGCAAGACGCGCGTCGCGATCGGTGCGCCGAAGAAGGTCGATGTCTCCTCGTTCGCGTCGCTGTCGCGCAACTGCCCGTACGACGGGATGGAATTCACCTGCTGGAGCGTGTTATGACCCTGCCGCAGCGCATTGCCAAACTGACTCAGCGCGGACTCGCCTTGCTGCATCCGTGCGTGTACGGCGAACTCGGCTCGAAGGACAACCTCGCGTCGCTTGAGACGGAACTGCGGGCCGAGGTAGTTCTCCTCTGCCCGGGCCGCAATCCGGACGAGATTGTCGCGGCGTTCGTCGCGGCGCTTCCCGAGGTGCGGCGTCTTGTCGAGACCGATGTCACGGCGGCGTACGAGGGCGATCCGGCGGCGACGAGCCGCATGGAAGTCGTCATGGCCTATCCGGGCCTCTACGCCGTCACGATCCACCGCCTTGCGCACGAACTCTACAGGCTCAAGGTGCCGATCATCCCGCGCATCATGAGCGAACTCGCGCACTCGAAGACGGGCATCGACATCCATCCGGGCGCGACGATCGGCGAGCGTTTCTTCATCGACCACGGCACGGGCGTCGTCGTCGGTGAGACGACGGTGATCGGCAAGAACGTGAAGCTCTACCAGGGTGTCACGCTCGGTGCGCTCTCGTTCGACAAGGATTCCGAGACTGGCGCGCTTGTGAAGGGCATCAAGCGTCATCCGAACGTCGAGGACAACGTGGTCATCTACGCGGGCGCGACGATTCTCGGCGGCAACACGACGATCGGACACGACTCCGAGATCGGCGGAAACGTCTGGCTCAAGGACTCCGTCCCGCCGAACTCGCGCGTCTACAACCGTCCCCCGGCTCCTGTCATCAAGGCGATCTGAAACATGAAAATCGGCTGTCATCTCTCGTCCAGCGGCGGCTATCTCGCGATGGCCCAGACTGCGGTCTCCATCGGCGCGAACGTCTTCCAGTTCTTCACGCGCAATCCGCGCGGCGGGGCGGCGAAGCCGATCGATCCCGAAGACGTGAAGGCGTTCCTCGCCTATGCCGAGGCGAACGGCATCGGGCCGATTCTCGCCCACGCGCCGTACACGCTCAACGCGGCGGCGGCCGAGGACCGCATCCGCGAATTCGCGGAGATGACCTTCGTCGACGACCTGAAGCGTCTCGAGCTGACGCCCGGCGCGATGTACAATTTCCATCCCGGCTCCCACGTCGGCCAAGGCGCGGAGAAAGGTATCGAGCTCATCTCCGACCTCTTGTTGCGCGTGCTGAACTCCGTACCGCGGTGCGTCTCGCCCGCGGCGGGTAACAGCCCCGTACCGCCGCCGTCCTCACGGACAGGCGCTGACAAGCCCCTCTCCACGATCATCCTTCTCGAGACGATGGCGGGCAAGGGCAGCGAGGTCGGCCGCTCCTTCGAGGAAATCCGCGCGATCATCGACCGCGTGGAGGCGGGGCTGGGAAGCGCCGCGGCCGAGGACGGCTCGCGGTACGGAGTACGCCTTGGTGTGTGCCTCGACACGTGCCACGTGTGGGACGGCGGGTACGACATTGTTAACGATCTCGATGGCGTCCTGGACACGTTCGATCGCGTGATCGGTCTTGATCGGCTCAAGGCGATTCACACGAACGATTCGATGAATGTCTTCGGTGCGCACAAGGACCGTCACGAGAAGATCGGCAAGGGCAAGATCGGTCTTGACGCCTTTGCCCGCCTCGTCAATCATCCGAAGCTCAAGGATCTGCCGTTTTATCTCGAAACCCCATGCGACCTTCAGGGGTATAAGGAAGAGATCGCGCTCTTGAAAAGCCTTGTCCGCGGCTAGATATCTTTTCTTTGAGAAGTGATTTTCGCCTCCAGGCGAGCGGTTTGCCAATTGACACATTGCGGCAAGTTTTGATATACTTCAACTTAATTCACCCATGGTGGGTGAGTTGAAGCGAATGATTTCCGGTATCCATCCGGGGACAAAGCGGATTGACGAACATTCAAGTCAAAGGAGAAAACAAAATGGAAATGCCTACGTCCGCCCTTACGGGTATTACGCTCAAGGACCTCTTCGATGCGGGTCTTCACTTCGGTCATCAGACCAAGCGCTGGAACCCGAAGATGAAAGGTTACATCTTCGACAAGCGCAACGGCATCCACATCATCGACCTCGCGCAGACCGTCGGTCTTCTCGATGACGCCGCAGCGTTCATCCGCGACACGGTCCTCTCCGGCAAGAAGGTCCTCTTCGTCGCGACGAAGAAGCAGGTCGCCGAGATGGTGAAGGAGACGGCGGTTGCCGTCGACCAGTTCTACGTGACCGAGCGTTGGCTCGGCGGCACGCTCACGAACGCGAAGACGATCCGTTCGTCCGTCAAGCGCATGCGTCAGCTCCAGGCCACGGCGAAGGCCAACGGCGGCGAGCTCTCCGAGCACAAGCAGGAGAACTCGATGCTCCGTCGCGAGCTCGCCAAGCTCGAGAAGAATCTCACGGGTGTCGCAGACATGGTTGAGCAGCCCGGCGTCGTCGTCGTGATCGACTGCGTCAAGGAAATCAACGCCGTCAAGGAAGCGACGCGCCTCCACATTCCGGTTGTCGGTCTCGTCGACACGAACGCCGATCCGGAGCCGATCGAGTACGTGATCCCGGGCAACGACGATTCCGTCCGTGGTGTCGAGATCATCCTCGCGGGTCTCAAGAAGGTCATCGAGAGCGCGAATCAGGAGTACAGCGCCAAGGCCGCCGAAGAGAACCGCAAGCGCGAGGCCGAGCGTGCGCAGCGTGACGCGACCGAGAAGGCCGCCCGTGCTGAGCGCAAGGCGAAGGCCCCGGCCCGTGCGCCGCGCGCCGGTGCCAAGAAGCCGGCCGTTGCCGCGAATGTGAAGGCCGCCGCGCGTGCTGCGAAGGAAGCCGCCGAGTCCAAGGCGAAGGCCGATCTCGCCGCGAAGCGTCAGGCCGCCGTCGTCGAGGCAGAAGCCGCCGTCGCGGCCGCTGAAGCGCCGGCCGCCGAATGAAGATGAGGTTGAGGTGAAAGGTGGAGGTTGACGAAGGCGGTAAGTTCCGCCGTCAACCTCGACCTCTGACCTCAACCTAACTTAAAAGAAAGGAATTTAAAGAAATGGCTATTACGATTGACATGATCAAGCAGCTCCGTGAGGCGACCGCCGCTGGCATGGGCGCTTGCAAGGAAGCTCTCAACGCCACGAACGGCAACATGGACGAGGCGATCAAGTACCTTCGCGAGAAGGGCCTCGCGGTCGCCGCCAAGCGCGTCGACAAGGAGTCGAAGCAGGGTATCGTCGCGCTCGCGACGGCAGCCGACGGCAAGGCGATGGCGCTGGCCGAGGTCAACTGCGAGACCGACTTCGTCGCGAAGACCGAGGCGTTCATCAAGTTCGTCGATGACGCGGCGAAGGTCGCGCTCGAGGGCAAGGACATCGAGGCAACGCTGAACGACGACTACAAGATGCTCCTCACCAAGACGGGCGAGAACGTGAAGATCCGCCGCAGCGAGCGTTTCGAGCTCACCGGTTCGGGCTGCGTCTCGGGCTACATCCACATGGGCGGCAAGATCGGCGTTCTCGTCGAGCTCGCGTGCGACAAGACGGATGCGAAGCTTGACGATGCGGCGCACATGGTGTGCCTCCACATCGCCGCGAACGCGCCGAAGTACCTCGTCCCGGAAGACGTCCCGCAGGCCGAGATCGACGCCGAGCTCGAGATCAAGCTTAACGCGCTCAAGGAGCAGAAGGGCAAACTTCCGCCGGAGCAGGCTCTCGTCGGCATCAAGAAGGGCATGGCCCAGAAGTTCTGCTCGCAGATTTGCCTGACGAAGCAGGATTACGTCGCCGATCCCGACATGACGGTCGAGAAATACCTCGACACGGTCTCGAAGGAGCTCGGCGCTCCGATCGCGATCAAGCGTTTCGCGCGTCTCCAGCTCGGTGCGTAAGACGTATCTGACAAATACAAACCTTTAGTCGAAAGGAACACAACCTATGAAGATGACATGGCAGCCGTCCAAGATCAAGCGGAAAAGGAAAATCGGTTATCGCGCGCGTAAGGCGACGAAGGGAGGCCGCAAGGTTCTCGCGGCCCGTCGTGCGAAGGGCCGTAAGCGCCTCACGCAGGTCTAAGGATATCGACTCGATGTCCACGCGACTCCCCGGAACGAAGTACAAGCGTATCTTCGACCGGGGACGTTCCGTTAAGGGGCGTCTCCTTGTCGCGTGGTATCTGGAGGCCCCAGACGCCGACCGCATGGCCGGCGTTGTCGTTTCCAAAAAGTCCTTTCATGACGCAGTTGATCGCAATCGTGCGAAGCGGCTTTTGCGAGAGGCCTATCGGCTGTTGGTTAAGGAAGGCGTGATGCCCGAGAAGACGGAGTGGATCTTTATCGGCCGTGCGGCGTTGCGGGATCGCAAGTGTCAGGACGTCATGGAGGAGATGAAGTGGTGCGTCAGGCGCTTATCGCGCTCGTCAGGGCCTACCAAGTCGTCTTGAGTCCGTTGTTGGGCGGCGCCTGCCGGTTCGAGCCGAGCTGTTCGAATTACATGATCGAGGCGCTGAAGACGCACGGGGCCGTGAAGGGAACGTTGCTCGGGCTGTGGCGAATTTTAAGGTGTCATCCGTTTGGTGCGCATGGGTACGATCCCGTACCGCCGACAGGGCGGTGGAAAAATGATTTTGGCCGTGGAGAATGACTCTTTGGCCGTGTAGAGGTGGAGAATTTGGAGAAATAACATGAACAAGAGTGAGAAGATCATTTGTTTGATTTTGGGCGCGATTCTCGCGTGGTACATCTGGGGTGAGATGGGGCGTGCGAAAGAGCGTGCGGCGGCTGCCGCCGAGCAGGCGGCGATTGCGGCGACGAACCAGGTAGAGGTGATAGATTCTGAACGACGCGACAAGAGTGTCGCGTCCCCGTTGTCCGAGACGGCGGGTGCGGTGGCTTCTGAAAGCGGTAACAGCAGCGGGGACGCGACACTCCTGTCGCGTCAGGAGGGAAAACCGACCTCCGCAGCCTCCGCTCTCCCCAGCGTTCCCGAAGAGCTCGTCACACTCGAGAACGACGAGGTGAAGCTCACACTTTCGACGTGGGGCGCGGTCGTCAAGGCGGTGACGCTCAAGGCGTATGCGACGGACTGCGGCGACATCTCAGAGACGAATCCCGCAGTGGCGTTCGACTTCGGCGCGGCAGCGATCGGCGCGGCCGAGAAGGTTGAGGCGTTTGCGGTGACGGCGAAGAGCGAGAATTCGGTTTCGTTCGCGTGTGGCGACAAGACGCGCACGATTACGCTCAAGCCAGGCTATCAGATCGAGCTAGCCGATAACGGCATCGGCGGGACGATGGCGATTGGCGCGATGACGATGGGTGCCTCGAAGAACGATCTCCTTTCGGTCGACTCGTGGTCGCTGGCCGCGAACAAGGGCAAGGGTGGGGTTGTCCATCATGGGGACGACGACTCGCCGCTGAAGCCGTATCTCGTCGGCGGTCTCACGGGCGGCTGTAGTGGCTCGAAGGACGCGACGGGCATGGCGGCGACGAGCACGGTCGCGTATCCGGGCGCCCAGACTTATGTCGCGCTCAAGAACCGCTTCTTCGTGACGGCACTCGTCTCCTCGACGGCGGCGAACACGGGCTTTTCGGCGGAGGTCGTGCGTGACGTCAATGCGAGTGCGTACCGTCCCCTCAACATCGCCGCGCGCATGGCCTTCGCGGACGCGCCGACCGTGCGCACGAGCGTCTTCTATGTCGGCCCGAAGAAGCAGTCGCTCCTCTGGGACCTCGGGATGAAGGATGTGATGGAGTTCGGCATGTGGCGCTGGCTCTGCTATCCGCTCGTCGCGATTCTCAACTTCTTCCACGGGTGGATTCCGAACTTCGGCATCGCGATCATCCTGCTGACGATTCTCGTGCGCCTCGTCTTCTGGCCGCTCACGCATAAGTCGACGGTCGGCATGAAGAAGATGCAGGAGATTCAGCCGCTGATGAAGGAAATCCAGGCGAAGTACAAGGACAATCCCCAGCGCCTGCAGCAGGAGACGTGGGCGCTCTACCGCGACAAGAAGGTGAACCCGATGAGCTCGTGCCTGCCGATGCTCATTCAGATCCCGATCTTCATTGCGCTCTTTAACGTGCTCCGTTCCGCGGTCGAGCTCCGCTACGCGCCGTTCCTCTGGATCGTCGACCTCTCCGAGCCGGAAGCGCTCTTCGCGAGCTGGTTCCCGTTCGGCGGGCTCAACATCCTGCCGATCCTGATGGCGGCGACGACGGCCCTGCAGAGTTACTTCACACCGTCCACGGGCGACAACCAGCAGCAGAAGATGATGATGGTCTTCATGCCGATCATGATGCTCGTCATGTTCTACTCGTTCCCGTCCGCTCTCTCGCTCTACTGGTTCCTCTCGAATCTCTTCTCGATCGTCCAGATGTATCTCATTCGCCGCCAGACCGCCGCGAAGAAGGAGTATGCGATGCCGGACCAGATCATCGATCCGCCGCAGACCAGGCAGCAGCGCCGTCATTCGTGAGTGAGGTTGAGGTCGAAGGTTGAGGTTGACGATGGAACGGTTTGAGTTAGATCCGAAGCTGAAGGAAGAGATCCGCGCGCGGGTTCTGGGCGAGGGTTTCATGAAGATCGTGCAGACTGTCCGCCGCAACGGCAAGCAGTTCAAGATTGCGATGCGTCCCGTCGAGATCGGCGGCGAGAAGAAGTTTCAGGCCGAGATGACGGACGATGGACAGGTCCAGGTCAAGAACCTGACGGTCAATGCCGCGGCGGAAGGGCTCGAGGAGATCATCGCCCAGCGCGGCGCACGCGAGCTGCACCTCATGACGGCGAAAGGCGACCTGCACATGCGCGTCACGAAGAAGGGGCACGTCATGGTCTCGCGCTCGGCCGAGATGGACCGCGTCGTCACCGTGCAGCCGCACGACCGCGTCAAGAAGGTGCCGCTCACCGAGTTCGAGTCGTCGGCGCTTCTCCGCACGATCGGCCTCGCCGACGGCGAGGGCCGGATCCGCGCGTCGATGCGCGGCAAGTACGACCAGGTCAACGAGTTTCTCAAGGTCGTGAAGGAGACTGTGGGAGAATCACGAATTGGCGAATTGGCGAATGACCGAATGGCGGCGGAGCCCTTTACTGTCGTCGACTGCGGATGCGGGAAAGCGTATCTCACGATCTCGCTTTACTTCTATCTCACGCACGTCCTCAAGTATCCGAATGTGACGGTGATCGGTGTCGACCGCCGCGCCGATGTCATCGCCGCCGCGCAAAAGATGGCCGCCCAGCTCGACGTCGCCGACAAGGTGTTGTTCGTCGAAGCGGATCTGACGACATATGAGCTTGAAAAGGCTGATATGGTGGTTTCGCTCCATGCCTGCGACACGGCGACGGACGAGGCGATGGCGAAGGGCGTTGAGTGGAAGGCGCGCTACATCCTTTCCGCGCCGTGCTGTCAGCATGAGCTGCAAAAGGCTCTTGGGAGAAATAATCGAACAATCGAATGTTCGAATAATCGAATGGGGACGGGGAGTTGCGAGCAGGATTTCGCGGGATTGCTGCGCCAGAACATTCTGCGGGAGCGGCTGTGCGATATTTTGACGGATTCGTTCCGGGCGATGATTTTGCGCATTCTCGGGTTCAAGGTGCAGGTGATCAAGTTCGTCTCGTCCGAGGCGACGGCCCGCAACATCCTTCTCAAGTGCGAGTACGGCGTGAAGCCCGGCCAGCCCGGTCCCGTCGGCGAGTATCTCAACTTGCGCGACTACTGGAAGGTGACCCCGTGGCTTGAAACGCGCCTGTCGAAACTGCTCGGAAAATATCTCGAACGCTACGTCTGATTCCGGCTTCAAGCAGTAATGGCTTACTCAAGTGCGCGGCTTCCTGCACAACAGGAAGTCGACGCGCAAGCGGGCGCGGGGCTTTAACCGCTCCAGGCCGGAAAGCTCGTCTC
>CAMAHK010000092.1 GCA_945834475.1 uncultured Verrucomicrobiota bacterium | reverse complement strand
CGCTCGCGAAGCTCGTCGGCGCCGAGACGGCCGAGACGGTCCGCATCCAGTACGGAGGCTCGATGAAGCCGGGCAACGCGGCGGAGCTCCTCGCCAAGCCCGACATCGACGGCGGCCTCATCGGCGGCGCGGCCCTCAAGGCGGCTGACTTCGCGGGCATTATTGCGGCTGCGGCCGCGGCCGAGTGATAAGCGATAAGTGATAAGTGTTGAGTGATGGAACTTAAACACTTTTCTCTCGGACTCGTGGGCGTTGCGTTGGCGACGCTCACGGGTTGTTTCGACGAGCCGACGCCGGCGTACCAGACGGTCCCGGCGGAGGCTCGCGTCTATTTGCAGGAGAAGGGGCTCAAGACGCTGGAGGGGGTTGAGGCGCTCGGGCTGGGAAGCGCCGCAGGCGAGACGCACCGCGGTACGGAGTCGATAGACTATGTGAATCTCGATCGCAACGAGCTGACGTCAGTCGAGGGGATTGAACGACTGACCGGGATCAAGTGGCTGCGCCTCAATGAGAATCGCCTGATGACGCTACCGGACCTGTCTGCGCTTGTTAACCTGCGACGCATCTATTTGCGTGACAATCAGTTGAAATCCGTTCCCGAGACGCTCAAGGACTTACCGGCGCTTACCGACATTGAGTTGAGCGGCAATCCGATTACCGAGATTCCCGTGTGGCTGGCGGAGAAGAAGGGGCTCAAGAATCTCTCCTTTAACCGCACACGTCTGACGAAGCTCCCCGAGAATCTCTCGGCGTGGACGAGTCTCCAGTCGTTGCAGCTCGGCGAACTCTCCTTGCCGCCGGCTGAGATGGCGCGCATTCGTGCGGCACTGCCGCAGGTGGCGATCGTCTTCTAAACGATGGCTGTGCGCGACAAGTCCACTCTTGATGAGATGGCGTCCGGGAATCTCGGGCGCCTTCTCATTAAGTTCTCCTGGCCGGCGCTCGTGGCGATGTCGCTCAATGCGCTTTATGCCGTTGTCGACCGCGTGTTTATCGGACACGGCTGTGGCGTGGACGCGATGGCCGGCGTGCAGCTGGCGATGCCGGTGATGATGCTTCTGACGGCGTTCGGTCCCCTCATCGGCGTCGGCCATTCGGCGATTCTCTCGATCAAGCTCGGTGCTGGCGATCGCGAGGCTTGTGAGAAGCTTGTCGGCGAGACGATTGCGCTCAAGCTACTTCTCTATGTGGTTCTCATTCCGCTACTCTACGTCTTTCTCGATCCGGTCCTGTCGCTCTGCGGCGCGGATAAGATGACGCCCGGCGCGCGTGCCGCGGCCAAGGTCTATCTGCAGATCATCCTCGCCTCACACCTCTTTTCGCATCTGGCGTTCGGTCTTTCCGCACTCCAGCGCGCGGAAGGGGGCGCGATTCGCTCGATGATGTGCATGGTCGTCGGCTTCGGCGCCAACCTGATCCTTGACCCAATCCTGATCTTTGGTTTGGGAATGGGCGTCGCCGGTGCCGCGTGGGCGACCAACATCGCGATGTTCCTTTCCTGCGTCTGGGCATTCGGCTATTACGGACGCGGCAAGACGGAGGTTCGGCTGCGCCTCTCGCGGATTTGGGTCTATCCGGAGTTGGTGGGACGCTCCCTCTCGATCGGTCTTTCGCCGTTTCTACAGCATCTCATGAGCGCGCTGATCGTTGCCTCGCTCCAGATCGCATTCGCGAAGTGGATGCCGGACGAGGGTGCGCGTACGGCCGAAATCGCATCCCTCGGCGTCTTCAACGGTGCGCTGATCCTGATTCTGATGCCAACCTTGGGCTGTCAGCAGGGGCTTCAGCCGATCTTCGGCTATAACTGGGGCGCGCGCAATTTTCGCCGCGTCCTGGCTACGCTCAAACTTGGCTTTATGGTGACGACCGTCCTGACGACGATCTCCTTCGTCATCCAGGTCATTCCGCCGTTTCCGACTTATCTTGCGCGGATGTTCGTCTCGGCGGACAGTCCCGACGTGATCGCGCTCGCGGCGCATGACCTCGCGCTCTCGAACTGCATGATCTGGTGTATCTCGATCAACGTCGTCGCGACGACCTACTACCAGTCCATCGGAAAGCCGATGATGGCGATTCTTCTCTCCATGCTCAGGCAGGGCGTCGTGCTCTTGCCGATCATCTGGATTCTCCCGTATTTCATGGCAGACAAGGCGTTCGCGATCTGGCTGTCGATGCCGATTTCGGACGTCCTTTGCAATGCCGCGACAATTCCGCCGCTCTGGGCCAACATCCGCTTCCTGCGGAACGTCCGCACCCGTTGAGACATTCCTTTTATTCGTTCGGAATGCGCCACTTGTTGCGCGAGCCCTTGACTTCAACGGGGATCGCGTAATTCTTTTTCTTGGTCGAAAGGTTCTCTTCCTCTTCAAAGTACGAGATCGGCGTGACGTCATCTTCTACGTCATCACCTGAGAGTTCGTCGATGATCGCCTCGATGGAATCGTCATCGTCGTCCTCTTCCTCAACGACAACCGGCGCCGGCTTTTTCACTTTCTTGACGACCACCGGCTTCGCTTCAGGCTCAGGCTGTTGTTCTTTCTTCGCATAGAATTCCGGGTAATGCTTACGACGGTAGGCCTCGAGTTCGGCTTCGCGCTGTTTTTCGCGCTCGGCGGCGGCTTTTTCACGCTCAGCGGCGAGAAGGGCCTTGAGACGCTCGACTTCCAGAGCTTCCTGCGTACGCCTCTTTTCAAGCGCCAAGGCGGCTTCTTCGTGATCCTTGGCGGCCTTGGCCGCAGCCTGCTGGGCGGCTTCCGTGCGGGCCTGTTCCGCCGCCACGGCCTGTTGCTGGGCTTCCAGAAGTTTCTGCTGCATTTCATCGATCTTAGCCGTCAAGGCCAGGACGGTCGACTGATCCTGCGGCGAATTGACGACCACGGACGCCTGACGTTCCTGGGCCTTGTTGTTCAGCACGAGTTCGATCAGACGATCGTTGAGCGCCTGATTGCGGTTCGTCGCGCTATTGAGCATAAAGAGGAAAAACGCGATGACGATCGTCATCAACACGCCGAAGAAAATGCTGAGCGACAGCATCCGCTTGCGCGCCTTGGCCTGTTCCGCGTCAATGTACTGCTGGAACGCCTTAAGGACAGGAAAATCCTCCGGAGCGTCGTTATTGTAGACGCTCACGGCATGCTGTGGCGGGATACCGGCTTCAAATTCAGGCATTTTATCAGACTCGATCATAGGTACCTTTCAATGTCGCATAAGACGGGTTATGTAAACTAGGATTATTATGCTTAAAACGAACTGGCGATCTGTATGGGTGGATCATATCGACCGAAGACATACCAGACCTTTACCTGTGAATCTTTAAGTTTTGCCATTGCCTCGTATACGCGCTTCAGTTTGGTGTAGGCATTGGCATAAATGAAACAGGTGTCCGTCTTGGTGTAGTTCTTGGCTTCGGCATATGAGATTGCCTTCGGCGTCAGTTTGGGATCATTGCCTTCAACGGACCAATCTTCTTCGATGAAGACAAGACGTTCGGAAGATTCAAGAAGTTCGAGTTCAAAAGGTTGCGTCAGGCGCTCTTGGCGGTCTGTCCATTTCTGGAGCGGTAGAAAGGCCCTATAAAAAAGATGTCCTGGGCGATGTCCGTTAAATTTGACATGAACGGAATCGATCTTTTCGGCCAACGCTCGAGAAATAAAAACAGCCTCTTCGATCGTCAGCTCGGGATCAAAATCGGCCAGAACTTCAACAGGTCCATGAAGTGCTTCCAAAGAGATTTCTCGAAGGGCTTCGGTCGCCTTCTTCGGCTTGAAGGTAACCAAAAGGGGTTTTGTCTTCGTTTCGTCATCCCAGGTTAGGGAGAAGGAGACCCGAGTCCCCTTTTTCACTTCCTTAGCCAAGTGACAATTGTAGACGTTTCCCTGCTCGTAAATGCCATCGAACACCAGCGGCGACTGCGCCAGCGTGTAGGTCGAAAAGACCGAGAGCGGCATGTTGGTGTTCGCGTCGCACGAACCATCCTTCTGCCGTGTGCCGCCCGTATAGATGATTTCGCCAAGCGGTAACTCGGGCGGCATTTTCGATTCAACGAAATCCGTCATCGCTGGTTTCAGCGTGAGCGGCACACCGACCGGCCACAGATTGCAAGTTGCCACATCGACTGGTTTGCCGCGCGGGATACCCGCCTTTTCAAGCCCCTTGCAAAATTCGTCGACAGACTGATCGAGAACGAACATCGCCTCATAATCGCGGTCCGAACCCGGGCCAACGAACATGAATTCGACAGGCGTCCCCTTCCCCACGCCGGTTGCCGTGGCAGTAAACGTGAATGTCGCGGCAAGGAGCGAGAGCATCATTATTTAAACGCCTTCATGGCGCGCTTGAAGCCCTCGGCGCTATTGGCGATGATCTTCTCATCGACGCTGCAGCTGAGGCGCACGTAGCCCGCGAAGCCAAAGCCCTTGCCCGGCACGACGAGGATGTTTTCCTTGAGGAGCGCATCGACGAAGATGCCGTCGTCGGCGACCGGACTCTTCGCGAAGAAGTAGAACGCGCCACGCGGCATCTCGAATTCGATTCCCGCCTCGGCGAGCACCTTCGCCATCAGTTTGCGACGGCGGTCGTAGATTTCGAGATCAACTGTCTGGTCAAGGAGCGCGGCCGCGAGACGCTGGCCGATGACCGGTGCGTTGACCGAGCCGAGCGTGCGCGTCGTGAGCGTCACCGCCGCCATCAGCGTCGCCTGGTCGGGCATCGCGGGATTCGCGAGGAAGTAGCCGACACGCTCGCCCGCGAGCGAGAGCGTCTTCGAGAACGAGCCAAGGACGCACGCCCACTTCGTGAGCGGCAGAATCGCCGGCACGACAGCACCGTCGAAAGCAAAGGCGCGATACGGTTCGTCGGAGAGAAGAAACAAGGGACGCGCCCCTTCCACCCCTTCTCGTTCGGCGTTCACCTTGTCGACGAGCGCGGCAACGGCCTTGAGATCCTCGAGCGAATAGATGCAACCCGTCGGATTGTTCGGCGAGTTGATGATGATCGCGCGGGTCTTCGGCGTAATCGCTGCGGCGAGACCCGCAACATCGGGACGGAACGTCGGCGGAATCGACGGCACCGTCTTGAGGACACCGCCGAAGTGTCCACAGTAGGAACCGTATTCGACGAAGTACGGCGCGGGCGTGATGATCTCGTCACCTGGCTCGACGACCGCACGGAAGAAGCTCACCATCGCGCCAGCCGCACCGACGGACATGATGACGTCCTTCGCGGCGAGCGTCGTTTCCTGCTGCTTCGAGAGATACGCGGCCATCGCCTCGCGGACGGAGGGAATGCCGGCGTTCGGGCAATAGCCGAGTCCGAGCGGCTTCACCGCCGCGTCGGCGATTTCCTTGATGACCTCATTCGCCTTCGCGGGCGGCGGCACGTCGGGATTGCCAAGGGAGAAATCGAAAACGGCATCGGTGCCGAACTGCTTCTTGAGCTCAAGGCCCTTCTCAAACATCTTGCGAATGAAGCTCGACGAGCCCATCGCCTTCTGAATGTCATTCGTCAAAAGCTGCATTTGAGTATACTTTCTTGGAGACGCCGCGGGCGAGACGCACCGCGGTACGGGGTGTTATTCTTCTTCGAGACCTTCGAAATTGATGTCGGGGAAGACCTTCTTCATCATTCCGGCGTAGTCCGGGAACTGCTTGACAACTTCCTTAGCGAGATATTCGGCCTTTTCGGTCGCACCTTGGACGTCGAAACAGACAAGGCGCATCGTGAGCGCCGCGCCGGTCATCGCATCCTTCCAGTCAATCGGACGCAGGCCCGCCGTCTGGCGTCCCTTGACGATGAACTGGTTGATGATCTCGTTAAAGTTGCCGGGATAGTCCTTGTAGAACTTCATCCAGGAAATCTTGAGGGTCTTCTTTCCCCTCGACAGAACGATATTATTCGCATCAACACTGGTCACAACAGCGCCCTTCAGCTTGCCGCGGAAGGTGTAGCCCTTGAGCTTCTCGATGAAGATGTCCTGCACGCGCTTCATCTGTGTGACCTTCTTGAGCTGGAACTCGACAGCCAGTTTGCCTTCGGCCGACTTGTAGTCCTCTCCGGCCTGTGTGAGCTGGCGTGTTGCCGAAGTCCAGTCGAGCTGACGGAAACTGCCGTTGGCGGCAATCGTATCAAACTTTGCGGCGATCTCCGTCGTCTCCTTCTCGATCAACGCCTTCTTAGCAGCTTCCTGTTCTGCTTTGCGTCTGGCTTCTTCTTCGTCGGCCTTCGCCTTCTGAATCTTACGATCGTTATCGATCTTTTCAAGCGTCAGGCGGCGGACGGTCTGCTTGATCGTCTTGTCACCCTTTGACTTGATGAAGGAGATACCCTTGCGGACGTTCTCGACATCTTTTGAGCCCGTCATCTGGTCGTAGAGTTCCTTGGCGGACTGCGTCAGCGCCGCGAGCGCGTCAGCCGTCGCCTTGGTGTCATCCGTTAGCGCAGCCGCCTTGTCACATTCGGCAATGACCTTTTTCGCCATCAGCGAGATCTTGATCTGGCTCGCCTGACAGCTGTAGGCGCGTTCCCACAGCTCATGGATGTCGTTGACGGCCGTCGGCGTCTCCTTCTTCGGCTGCTCGGACTGAGGCTCGGCGGCGGGTTGTGCCGAAACCGGCGCAGGAGCTGGCGTTGCCGCCGGAGCGTTGGTGGTCGCCACCGTCGCAGCTGGCGCATTCGTCGCCGCCGGAGCGGCGGGTTCCGCAGGCTTGGGACCCAGAAGAAGCTGCTGTGCGTCAAGGAGTTCCTTCGTCGGCGCGGGCTTCAGTTCTGACGCGAAGTCGGGGAGAAGCTTCGCCAGCTCGGCCGTATACTTCTCGCATTCCGTCGTCGCCTTTTCCGCAAAGTCCTTGAATTCGGCATCGAACTTCTCGGCATGCGCACGATGGTCGGCCACGGCCTGGCGCGCACGCGTGCAACCCGAGACAATCTGCGCCTGCTGAGCCGCGAGCTCCGCACTCTTGGTGGCGCTGATATACCAAAATAGTCCGCCGACAACGGCACCGATCGCCAGAAGTCCGCCGACAACAAACATGACGACCTTCGCGCCGAGATTGCCGCCCTCCTCCTCTTCATCCTCTTCGGAGGACGAGGAACCCTTGCCCGATGCCTCGGACGAGGTCCCGGGTTTCACCGCGGAAACCGTCGGCTTCTTCATGATCGTCGTGCGACGTCCGCGCACCATCATGCGCTTCCCGGCCGCCGTCGCCGTCGTCGCCGTCTTGGGCTTCGCCGATTCCTCGGGTTTGGAGATCTTCTGCGTGAGACCTGAGGTCAGCGTCTCCTTAAACGCCTCCAGCAACGCCTCAAAGCTCGGATAACGATCTTCCTTGTTCAGGGACAGCATCTTCATCACGAGGGCATCGATCGCCGGCGTGATCTCGGGACGAATCTCACTCGGCTTCTTCGGCGCACCTTCAAAGCGCTTCTTGACGACGGCGATCGAATCTTCGCCCTCGAACGGAGCAACGCCCGTGAGCGCATGATAGAGCGTGCCACCAAGCGAATACATGTCGGCCCGGAAGTCGACAGGTTCCTTCTTCACCTTCTCAGGCGAGATGTAATAGGGCGTACCCCAAATCTCGTCCGTGTCCTTCTGCATCGCCGCGAGACCGAAGTCCACAAGCTTCGCATTGCCGTTCGCGTCGAGAAGAATGTTCTCCGGCTTAACGTCGCCGTGAACAAAACCCTGGTCGGTCGCGCACTGGAGCGCCTGGGCCGTCTGCTGACAAATCTTGAGAACACGCTGAATGTCGGTCTTGCCCGGATTCGCGCTCATCAGCGAGAAGAGCGAACCGCCGGACGCAAGTTCGAGGGCCATATACGGCATGCCGTCGCAGATGCCGTAGGAATAGACCTGAACGATATTCGGATGAATGAGGCGAGCCGCAGCCTGGGCCTCCTTCTTGAACTTCTCGACAAACTCCGGATCGGAACCGAGTTCCTTGAGCATCACCTTGACGGCGACGGGACGATCAAGCATCTTGTCGCGGCCCATGTAGACACCGCCCATGCCGCCCGAACCGAGTTCGCGCTCCAGCAGGAAGTTGCCGTTGTCACCAAAAACGCCCGGCGTCACAATCAGCTGTTCACTCATCGAATGATCCTCCATCCATTAAATGGCCAAAACACAAAGGCGCCTTCGCCACGCAAGTTCTGGCGCGGAACAACGCCCCAATAGCGACTGTCGAAAGAATTGTTGTAATTGTCACCACAGGCGAAGTATTCGTCTTCACCCATCGTGACGGTCGTCGGGAAACCCTCGACCGGATGCTCAAGCTCATACGTCTCGCCGGGACGCGCCTTCATGCGCTTGATGTAGTGCGTCCCCTGCGGCAGCTTTTCGATCCCCGTCGTCGAGAAAATCATCACGTCGTTATCTTGCGGCTGCCAGAAGTTCCACTTCCACCGGTTGACGAAAATGAAATCGCCCGTCGTGATCGCGCCTTTCCAGAACGTCTCGCCGGCGCGGACGAACTTGCCGTGAAGCTGACGGCAGGCATCGGTTGGCAACGACCACGTCTCGCGCGACGTACCGACCTGGACGGTCGCAAAACCGTCGTTGCGCGGCTGACAACGGACCATGCCAGAGACGGGTGCGATGTAGTCGACCGTGCGGGAGCCTGTCCACGCCCATTTCAGGATTGAGAGCGGAAAGGCATCCCATGTCGTCTTTTCAACGCCGGCCTGGGTATGATACCCCCAGAGCGTCTCTTGCATCGAGCCCGTCGGAATCTTGAACGGCTCGTAGAAATAAGCACGAAAGGCCATCGCGACCGAAATCGCGACGACCAACGTGTCAAGCCATTCTTTACCGTAATCTTGCCAGGTTTTCATTAGGCACGGAAGTTCGGCGCTTCCTTGGTGATCGTGATGTCGTGCGGACGCGCCTCGCGGAGGCCGTTCGCCGTGACGCGGTAGAACTTGCCCTTCTGCTGGAGCTCCGCGATCGTCTTCGCGCCGCAATAGCCGAGCGAGGCGCGGAGACCGCCGCAGAACTGCGTCATGATCGAGCGGACGTGACCCGAGTACGGAACCATGCCCTCGATGCCCTGCGGCACGAGATCATCCTCGCTCTCGTTGTCCTGGAAGTAGCGCGCCCGCGAACCCTTGCCGTTCTTCAGGGCCGCCATCGAGCCCATGCCGCGATAGACAACGTACTGACGACCGTTCGAGTAGA
>CAMAHK010000091.1 GCA_945834475.1 uncultured Verrucomicrobiota bacterium | reverse complement strand
CTGATGAACATGGCGGGCTACATCGACCGCAATCCGGTCAAGGCGAAGATGGTCCTCTGGCCGGACGAATACGAATGGTGCAGCTTCGCCGCGGCGGCGAGGGGTGATGCTCGGTGTGTCGACGGCTATCGATTCATCTATTCGGTCTTTGCGCCCCTGACTTGGGAACGGATCCGTGAGATGCACGAGAAGTCGATTCACCTCGTTCTGAAGGAACTTGAGGACGAACGGCTGGCGGGCCGTGCGAAGAAGGGGCTTTCGGTCGATGATGAGAAGCAGCAAAAGGCAAGACGGCGGGATGTCTCCCGCTTCGAGCAGGACATGCCCGAGAGAGTCCCGCATCTGCTGGAGAAGGGCAGTGACAAGGTGGCGTACGACATCCTGAAGCAGCTGGCGGACGGCCCGAGGCGTCCGGCCGAACTGCGCGCGGCTCTCGGAATCGCCAGCGCCAACTTCTTCACGGCCCGCTACCTGACGCCGCTTGCGAAGTCGGGCTACATCGCGGTTGCAGGAGGCGAGAAGAATCGCTATCTGCCCGGCAAGCAGTACAGGATTCTGCGCAAGGGAAAGGCGGTGGTCCGTGCCTAACCACACCACTTTTACCACACCATTGGGGTCAGACCCTCGGAGCCCTCATACGTCTCCTTTTCGAGAAACTCGGCGTCTCAAACCGCGCCGAAGCCGCGTCGCTCGCCGTCCGCCGCAGGATGGTGTAGGGTTTGGCACGGCTCATTTTTTGCGGACAACGCCTTAAATTGGCTCATGTTTTGTGATAAGTTAAGCTGAAATGGCTCATGTTTTGTGGTTGCGAGTTCTGTGCTATTGAAAAGTTTGTGTCGCAAAACGGTGTCGCAAAATGGTTGCGTTCCATGGGTAAAACATGGTATGATACAACCAAAACTTGCGAAATGGAGTTTTGTTATGCAGGAGATGCAACTAAAAGATCTTGTAATGAAACTTAGACGGTTTCATTGCGAGTTTCAAACCGTAGAAGTCAAATCTGCAAAGGGCGGGTGTCCAAGACATCTGTACGACACGTTGTCATCTTTTTCAAACCAGTCATCTGGCGGGATTATTTTGTTCGGAGTTGACGAAAAGGCAGACTTTGAGGTTGTCGGTGTCTATGATGCGCAGGATTTGCAACATCGGGTGTCCGAACAATGCAAGGAAATGTCGCCAGAGGTTCGTCCTCTGTTCACTGTTGCAGAAATAGATGGGAAGACAGTTCTCTCTGCTGAGATCCCTGGTGTTGACGTGACGGAGCGTCCCGTGTTCTACAAGGGGCGCGGACGTCTTGGCGGCTCGTTTGTCAGAGTCGGCGAGGCGGACGAGCCAATGAGCGAGTATGAAATCTATACATACGAAGCTTACAGGCGTAGGATCCGCGATGACATAAGGCCTGTAGACGATGCCGATATGGGGCAATTGCGAGCCGACCTGCTTGCGGACTACCTGCGGCGAGTCAAGGCAGACAGGGCGAATCTCGGCGCGAATGCCAGCGACGAAGAGATTTTGGAACTTATGGGAATCCGAAAGGGCAACCATCCCACGGTCAGCGGCGTCCTTGCCTTTGCGAAGTACCCCCAAGCGTATTTCCCGCAGCTGTGCTTGACGGCGGTAGTCGTTCCCGGAATGGAGATTGGCGAAGTCGTAGATGGCGAAGTGCGGTTTCTCGCCAACGAGAAGTTTACCGGACGCCTCGACGAGCTGCTGTCTGGCGCGGTTGACTTTGTCATACGCAATATGCGGGTAAAGACGGTGATAGGGAAAGACGGTAAGCGCGAGGACCGGACGGAGTTTCCGGTGACGGCTGTGCGCGAGGCCATACTAAACGCCCTTGTTCATCGCGACTACAGTTTGCACACCGAAGGCTCACCTATATCGCTGTGCATGTATTCAGATCGCATGGAGATTGTCAACAAAGGCGGGCTATATGGGAGGATTTCGGTTGATTTGCTCGGTAAAGTCCATCCGGAGACGCGCAATCCAGCCCTCATCGATATGATGGAGGTCATGGGAATTACCGAGAACCGATATTCTGGTGTGCCGACCATGCGAAGGGAGATGCGGGCATTTGGCCTTCCGCCGCCGGAATTCGTCAACCGCAACGGCGAGTTCAGGGTGATACTGAGAAACGGCCTTGGCGCGGTCTTGACCGAGCCCCTGCGGACGGCGGGTGCCGGGCAGGGAAATGTAAGCGCTGTCGAATTGACCGCACGGGAAAGGCGTCTCCTTGAGTTCTGCAACGAGCCGAGAACGAGAGCGGAGGTGGTGGACTGTCTTGGCGTTTCGCATTACTACGCCTTCTCAAAAATTGTTCCGAAGCTCGTGAATGCCGGATTGCTGTGTCTTTCTCGTCCAGAGGCACCGCGCAGCAGGTTGCAGCGCTTCACAAGTGCGCGATAGCCTGAAGGGAGAAACACTCGGGCGGATCCGTGGCTAAAGTAACGGGCTGCGCCATAGTTTAGTTGACCCCAAAGTGCATGCTTATACTTGACTTTAGGGTCAACTAAATGTCAAAAACCGATTTAGTTGACCCTAAAGTCGTTGCGTTTGTTCCTGAAATATGCTGTCGGCATCCCCCTATACCCGTCGGGCATGCAATGGGGGCAAGGGGTGCCAGATTGACCTTTTGATTCAGACTGAGCGAATGGCGCTTGTTGTCGAGATAAAGCGCCGCAAGGAAATAGGGCATGATATAATTGATGAGGTGAATGCGAAAGTTGCTGCCCTTGATGTTTCCAGGCATTTGTCAATCCGAACCGCCCTTGTGTATGACGGCGACCTGGCGCCATCTGTTGTGGCAGACAGATATTTCGATTTTATTGTCGATGCAAAGTCGCTCTTGAGGTAGCCCCATTTGGGAGATCGGCAATAAATCGTCCTTCCCCGACACCATACTTTAGGATGGTTGTGGGGAGAGGGGAAAAGCTGGTAAAATCTACGCAAAAGCCCTGCTTGGTTGCAGGGTGAAATGTAGTTTCGCACAAAAATGGAGGTGTGATATGTGGGTCAACAAGATGAAAATCGGCAGAACGCCTACAGCGCGGGCCGAAGCACGTCGGGCGAGCCGCGTCCGAAGGTCTACTTGAAGTGCGGCGGCGAGTACAAGCATCTGCCGCTTCCGTTCGGAACCTGGTCGGTGACCACGCTTGTGTTTAAGAAAAGATAGACACGATTATCGGGCGAAAGGTGAAGGATGCGAACGCTTCTGAAAGCTGGTTTTCTTGCTTCGTTGCTTGCCGGTCATGTGGTGGCCGGTACAATTGATCTGACGCGCGAAGGGGACCCGAGCGCGGAGGCGACAAAGGCGCGTGCGACAGCAGTGCATCTGATGTCGGCCTGGTCGAAGGCCTTGCTGGACTTGCAGGTTGCGCTGCCCGGGATTCCCGAGCTCGACGGCGGTGTGATGTGTCCGGCTTGTGCGGCGATGCACGGGCGCACGATTGATGCCGTCTGGCCGCTGTGCTGGCAGTGGCAGAAGACGGGAGACGAGCGTTATCTGACGGCGGCTAAACGGCTTGTCCGATGGACACGGTTGAACCTCGAGCGGCCGGATGGTGCGTATCTCAATGATCCGAATATGGGGTGGCGTGGGACGACGGTCTTCTCGCTTGCGGCCCTGGGGCGGGTTCTCGAGCGATGGGGGGATAAACTCGATGCGGAGACAAGGGCGGCGTGGTTGGCGGTCCTTCGTCGTCAGATCGATTGGTGTCGACACTGGATGGAAGATCCGCACCTCGTCGTCAACGTCAACTACCGTGCCGGTTATGCTCTTGGCATGGAACTGGCCTCGCGCGTCCTTAAGGACGAGAGACTTCGTCGGTCGGGCGAGACGCAAGCGCAACGTGTTCTCAAGTGCATCGCCGAGGACGGGCTGCTCTATGGCGAAGCGAAACCGTACGATTTGATTTCACCTCGAGGTCTGCGTGGCGTAGACATCGGTTATTCCGTAGAGGAGACTTTGCCGGCGATGCTGGAATGGGCTGAGCTCAGAGGGGATTCAGCGGCACTGGAAAAATTGTTGGATTGCGCGCAGACGCACCTCTGGTTCATTCTGCCTGACGGAGGCCTTGACAATTCGTTTGGCTCACGTGCCTACAAGTGGACCTACTGGGGAAGTCGAACGGCGGATGGCATTCTGCCCATGCTGACGATTCTCGCGCGGCACAACCGGCAGGGGGCTCGCACGGCAGCGGAACGGACGTTGGCGCTCTATGCGCGGTGTACAACGGGCAATGGCCTGTTGGCTGGCGGCATCGGTTATGCGGACGCGGGAGAGCCGACGTGCATTCACCACACGTTCTGTCATCTCAAGACCCTCCCGTTATTTTTGGAGGAACCCCTGTCGTCGTCGGGCGACGAACCGTTGCCTGTCGATAGTTCTTTCGGCGTGAAGCGTTTTCCGACGTGTGGTGCTACGCTCGTCGGAGTCGGCGCTTGGCGCGCGAGTTTCAGTGAGAATGATGTTTATTTCGTCGATGACAACGGGAAGTCGACGGGAGGCGGGTCGTTGACACTCCTGTATCATCGCCAGATCGGTCCTCTCTTCGCGGCGAGTATGCCGGCTTGGTCGGTGGTTGAGCGAATGAGCATGCAGGAACAGACGAAAGATGATGTGACACGCTGCCTGACCCCGAGATTGACCTGCGGAGACTACATGAGTGTCTATGATGATGCGGTTGACTTCGCCATATCGGAGGAAAGCGGATCGGTGACGGCAACGGCAATCGGAACGCTGACGGATCGTGCGGATCGCCGCCTTGAAAACGGCGGATTCAAGCTGGTCTGGCAGATTGACGAACAGGTGGTGTCGATTAGGGCAGAGGCCTTTACGGCGATGAAACTCGTTGTTCCGGTCCTGGCAGATGGTGAGAGTCGCGTCGAGCTGACGGATTCGACGGCAACGGTGACTCGAAAGAAGGGACGTGTGAAGCTCGCAGCGTCTGCTCCGTTGAACTGGACGCGATCCGTGCGCGCGAACGGACTCGCGTTCTCTCCGCAGACGGGATTCCTCGCGGCCGAGCTCTCGTTGTCCGTCGCTCCAAACAAACCTGTTTCCGTTCGTCTGACTGTTGAGTAACTTCTTTGAAAGGATGATTAATGATGCGTTTGAGTCTTTTGGAGTTGGTCTTTTTGGGAGTCTTCCTGGGTGTCGAAGCCGCCGCAGGAATCCGCGTTGAGAAGTTCGGAGACTTTGCCGAGGTCCCTGTTTCGGCGATTCGGCCCAAGGGACATCTTGAGGAGTTTCTGCGCAGACAGGCGGAAGGGATTACGGGGCACCCCGAAAAACTAGGTTATCCGTTTAATACGAGACTGTGGGAAGGACCGCTTGAACGCGTCTTCTTCACCGAGGGTGTCTACAACGGTGATGACGAGCCGAAGGATTGCGAGGGCGAGGAGTTCTGGAAGTCCGGCATGTGGTGGCCGTATGAACAGACCGCCTACCAATTGGACGGCATGATGCGTGTTGCGCAGTTTATCGAGGCCCCGGAGCTCGAGGCGACGGTGAAGCGCAATCTCGAGTGGGTTTATGCTCATGCCAATCCGACGAACGGCGATCTCTTCGCCTCGCTTTCCGCCTCTCCAAGTCAGTGGCCGCTCGTCGTCTTCTTCCGTGCGGCGATG
Organism: uncultured Verrucomicrobiota bacterium; assembly: GCA_945834475.1. GTDB lineage: Bacteria > Verrucomicrobiota > Kiritimatiellia > RFP12 > UBA1067 > UBA1067. The sequence goes on along the minus strand of CAMAHK010000091.1, from coordinate 3,863 downwards.
GCCTATGCTGAGAAGACGGGCGATTGGAATCCCCTCGTGAAAGCCTTTGCCGCGAATTACGCCGGAAAGAAGGAGGTGCGTGCGGACTGGAAGGACCGTGATCTCCTCAATGTCGAAGGCATGCTCAAGGTCATGGAGTTCACGCAGGACGAAACCCTTCTTGCCGACGCGCGGGCGATGTATGCGAAGTCCTGGGAGGCGAAGGCCTTCGGCGTGAAGAAGCACATCGTCCAGCACGGTGTCTCGCTTTCGGAGATGTTGAAGATTCCGTGCCTTCTCTATCTCTACACCGGTGAGCAAAACTACCTCGATCAGGCCAAATCAGCCGTGGAGAATGTCTATGAGATGGACGAGCAGGCCGATGGACTCTTCTCGGCGAATGAGTACACCTCTGGACGTGATCCTCGGCAGGGACACGAGACGTGTGTGACCGCCGACATGATGTGGACACTCGGCTACTTCCTTCAGGCCGATGGCGATGTGAAGATGGCGGATCGGATGGAGCGCATCGCGTATAACGCACTTCCCGGAAGCTGCACCAAGGATTTCAAACGCCATCAGTACCTCTCTTCGGTCAACCAGGCTGTCTGCGGACCGTTCGCACAGTCCGCCCATTTCAACTACGGCGAATCGACGTGGCGGCAGTATCGGCGCGCGCATTTCCCGCAATGCTGTACGGGGAATATCAATCGTGCGATGCCGTCTTTCGTGCGGCGTATGTGGTTGACGGACAAGGCAAGCGGTTCGCCGGTTGCGATGCTGTATGGCCCGAGTGAATTCACGGGTGTGCAGAATGGTGTGCCGTATACGATTGTCGAAGAGACGAACTATCCGTTTGAGGATGCGGTCCGTTTCACGTTGAAGAGTGAACGTCCGATTTCCGTTTCGCTACGCTGTCGCATTCCGGGTTGGTGTGATTCGCCAGAGGCCGGAACACTTGTGACGCGCACACTGGAAAGCGGAAAGACGCTCGAAGTCAACTTGCCGGTGCGGCTTCAGGTTGAGTCGGATCGCAACTGGCATTGGATTCGTCGTGGACCGCTGACGTTCTCCTTCGTGCCGCCGGCCATGGTGACGGAAGACGAACCGGGCGATCCGTTTACGGCGCTTCGCATCATGCCTGAGGCCGGATCGTGGAACTATGCGTTCGATCTGGCGGAAATAAAAGACGCCGTCGCAAAGGCAAAGGTCGAGTTCCTGCCGGCCGCTTATCCGTTCGAGACGCCCTCTCTGCGTGTGAGGCTGCCCGTTCGCCGAATTCGCGAATGGCAGGTGTTGGATGAAGGGCGCTTCATGCCAGATCCGCCGTTGTGCGTTCATCCGACGGGAGAACGTGCGGAGCTCGATTTCGTTCCGTACGCCACGACGCTGCAGCGGATAACATGTTTCCCCGATACCGAACCGCGCGAACGCCTGGCGACAGTTGCTGCCTATTGCAACGGCGAACTCTTCCCCTATGCGAGCGATCGTCCGCTTGCCGAACAGGTGTTCGCGCCCGAGACGTGGAGTGATAAGGATTTCCGAAAGCTCTATCGTGTGCCGCCGCGTCAGGCCGATCTCTTCTTCGATCTCGGCGCGCACTTTGCCGGACAGGAGACGGCAGGGAAGCTGACGTATCTCCTTTTCCGTGTCTGGAGTGATCGCGAGGCAACCGACGCGACCTGGTGCCTCTCCGCCGGTTATGAGGTTCAGGCCTTCATCAATGGCCGTGAAGTCTATCGGACGGATGGTATGACCGAGGGCCTTCGCATGGCACCGAGCTGGATCAAGCATCCGGTGAAGAAGGGTTATAACTACATGTTGGTGAAGCTGGCACGCCCTGCATACGTGACCAAGCAGTATCCGCAGTTCTGGGGGGCGAAGCTGGAGGTATTTGTCGCAGGTGAAAAGGAGGAGTCGGCTCCCCGAACGGCTTCCTTTGCCGACTTCGATGCGACGGTCGTTCCGGATCGCGGCGTCTGCGATTTCGAAATTGTATGGCAAGGAGAGGCGAAATGAGGATCCTCTGCGGAACAATTCTGGCGGCGGTTTTCGCCGCAGCCATGTGTGCGGCTGAAGCAAAAGAACACACACTTGTGGACGAGCATGCGCGCGAGACGCCAGATTGGTTCCGCAAGGGCGTCATGTACCAGATCCAGCCGCGCGCGTTCACGCCGGAGGGGACGATAAAGGCGGCCGAGGGGAAGCTCGCGGAGCTTGCCGACCTCGGCGTCACGGTGGTTTACATGTGCCCTATCACGGTGGCGGACGACGATCCGCGCGAGGACATGTGGAGTCCGCGCCAGGTGAGGAGCGGGTTCAACAATCCGCGCAATCCCTACCGCACGGGCGACTATTTCCACGTCGACCCGGAATACGGCACGGATGCGGATTTCCGCTCGTTCGTCAAGACCGCGCACGACAACGGCATAAAGGTCCTCATGGACATCGTGTACCTCCACTGCGGCCCTTCGGCGCGTGTCGTCAAAGACCATCCCGAATACTTCTCCTACGACAAGAACGGGAAGATGGTCATGGCGGGATGGCGCTTCCCCAAGCTCAACTTCGATAGCCGGGGGGTGCGCGAGTACTTCAAGGCCAACATGGTGTACTGGCTCGCGGACTTCGACGTCGACGGATTCCGGTGCGACGTCGCGGACTGCATTCCGCTCGACTTCTGGGACGAGGCGCGGGATGTGTGCGAGGCGGTGAAGGGCGATATCGTGATACTGGCCGAAGGCTGTCGCCACGCCAACACTCGCCACGCATTCGACGCGAACTACAACTGGCCGGTGTGCCTCTCTTGGCTTAGGCCCATACTGAAGGGCGATTCGAAGGAGGGCTACAACCAGCAGTGGGCTGCAGGCGGCGCGGACGTGTCGGCGTTCAAGGGGGTCGCCAAGCTGCGCGCGGCGTCCGAGCAGTACGCGGCGAAGTGCCCGAAGGGTACGCTCAACATGAACTTCACCGAGAACCACGACACGGTGAACGACGACTACGATTTCCGCATGGAGAAGCGTTGCGGATGGGACAACCAGACGCTGGGCCTTTCGCTCTGCTTCGCGATGGAAGGGATTCCGCTCATCTACAACGGACAGGAGATCGCCGACGCGCACCGTCATTCCATATTCGGTCATTCGCCGGACGTGACGGTGGACTGGGCCAATGCCGCGACCCCCGCCGGACGCCGCCGCCGCGAAATGGTGCGCGCGTTCGCCGCGCTCCGGCGCGACAATCCGGCGATGACCGCGCCAGGCCAAAAGTGGCTTGACAATGACAGGCCGGAGAGCGTCCTTTCCCTTCGGCGCGGCGAATCCGCCGCGAACGGCGTCGTGTTCGTAGGGAACTTCTCGGGCAAGCCCGTAACCGTAGACGTCGAATCGGTTGCAGCAGACAAGGCGAGGGTTCTGCTTGCCAACGGTGCAGTGATCTTCGGCGCATCATTCCGCCTTGCGCCTTGGGGATTCGCTTTCTTGGAAGAAAAATGAAATGAAGACAAACGGTATGACAATGCTCGCGGCGGCGATGGCGCTTGCCGCACACGGCGCCGGACAGAAGACGGTTCACAATCTTGACGCGTTCCCGCTTGTCTGCGAGCGTGTCGCGGCGGTGGAGGGACGCGAGCCGTCGCTTCTGCCAAAGGGCGTTAAGCTCGGCCTCGTCTGGCACGACGAATTCGACGGGGATTCGCTTGACGAATCGAAGTGGAGCTACCGCAACGATCACATGACCGGCAAGGGTTCTGTGCGGGGCGCGACATGGACGATATTCAAGTTGGCCGTTGACATGGGCATTCTTTTCGTGGTATCATACGCGCATTGTGCAATAGTGCACAACGCAAAAATGCACAATGCAAAAATGGACAACGAAAAAGAGAATAGAAC
>CAMAHK010000090.1 GCA_945834475.1 uncultured Verrucomicrobiota bacterium | reverse complement strand
ATGATCTTTGCTCTCGGGCTCGCTTAGACGGAACGACTGTTGTGAGGCACCAGGAGTTCAAGGATGCAAGATTATTGTATGCACATTGGAACAGTGGGAAGTTTGTTCGTGTAGAGAACTTCTGTTCAGAGTCTCTATTCTGTATTGATAATGAGATTGTTGCGCCCTTCGAGTTCGCGTGGGACGGTGTATACGATGGGTTGATTCGCTTTGATGAGAATTTGGCAGTAGGTGAGTATAGACGGAATTCGAGGGTAGAACATCTCATAGATAAGATGGATGTGGCAATTGAAAAAAAGCAATGGTGCATGGTCACGAATTCTGTTGGCATTCAGAATCGCATTCTTATTCCAGCTAAGGTTGATGATGATTTCTCAAGAGAGGTTGTCGTATCTTTGAAACGAGTTTGTCCGAAAGAGTTTGCGGATGCAGTTGCTTCCTCTGGGGCTGGGAATAAACTGCGGGTGTTAGGTCTTGAAAATTACTTTGATAATGCGATTTGCCTCACGCAGACGGTACGTAATTTTGAAGATGAGGCTTCAAGACTTATTGGAAAGAAAGTCGGTTTGCGAGCTAGCCATGAAAAGCTGAGCCTTGAGAGATATGAAAGTGGTGACAATGCCATTGACTACAGGTTTCATTGTTTCCTTTGGTTTGAGCTTCTTTGGTAACTCGAAGAATTGGGGTGAAATGATGACGGGGCGAAGAATTAGCATGGGAAGCATTTTGTTCTTTTCTGGGTTGGTGTTTTGCGCGGCGTATTGGTATGTTGCATACAAGAACTCATTGAAACCGAAATGCATAGGTCAGATGGAGGTTGAAGAGATTAAGGCCATAGCTCCAGATTTTGATGTTTGGCAAGCTGCGGCGCAGCCATGGGAGTTCGTTCCGGATGCTATCGTACAGAAGGTCGCGAAATATTTGAAGGTGCGCGAAACAGAGAATCTCGTCGCAACATTTCGTAGGAAGATTGTTTGCGTAGAACCGTATTCATTTCATGCAGTAAAAGGGGAAATAATATTTGAGGACGCGGACGAGTGCATTTACATTTATTCGTATGATTCAAGATATGCACCAAATTTCAAGGGACCGTAAATGGATAAGAGCGGAGCGGTGATGAAAATAGTGTCGTATATTATCAGAACTGTAGTGGTGCTGGTCTTGCTTGTGCCTTTGGGCTGGTTTATATTCCAGTTGTTGTGCTGGTCCTTCTCGGCCGCAAACTACAAGAATGATTTGAAGCCTATTGTGTTGACGAATGAACTTTCGGTAGTTGTGAATGGCAAGGAGGTTAAGTTGCCAAGCGGGTTGGTTTTATATCCATTGAATGACTTGGAGTGTTGCCCGGAAGTTAATGATGGACGCGAATACAAGATTTATGTTGATTCGTCATTGCTCCAGTCGCGCGAATTGGAAAGCGTAGGAAATTCTGGTGATCCCGATTTGATTTATCGCATAGAAAAATAGGAGCGGCACATTGCTAACGCGTGGCGCAGTTTGTGATAGATTCAACATGAGTGGTAAGGCGTGGGGGGGCTGCGCCTTTGTTGTCCTGGGGGGCGGACTATGAGTCACAATGCGAAAGGAAAATCCGAATCGAAGCACAGTCGGATTGCTGTGGAGAACGCTATTCGGGCCGTAATTACTTCGCCGCGCATTCGCTCGGCAATATGCTCGTATCCTCGGCGATCCAGGACTGGAATCTGCCGCACGAAAAGTATTTTATGCTCAATGCGGCGGTGGCGGCGGAAGCCTATGATCCGACGGCGATTACAACTGATAACGCCAAGGCGCGTCTGACCTGTCCGGAGTGGATCGGAATTGATGACTCGCGCCGTGCGACGCATTGGTTCGAGCATCCGGGCTTCGCAGAAAACGACGCCCGTCGTACGCTGACATGGAAGAATCGATTCTCCGATGTGACGAAGACGGTCAATTACTACTCGTCAGAGGAAGATGTGCTTGGCTGCGGTCAAGGAGAGCACATCGACCCGTTGGGACGTGAATACGCTTGGTACAACCAGGAGCGATTGAAGGGAAATATGATTCCCGGGAGCGGACGAAACGAAGGGGGATGGGGATTCAATCCAAAATACCTGATTCCCCACCAGACTGTGGCAGGAGAGCCCGGGGTCATCGTTACGGAATGGTTGCCGCCGACAGCCTACGCCGTTTCTCAAATCACGGATGACGCCCGCACATCGCCGGTTTTCCTTCCGTTTGACGATGAGACGTTACATACGACGAATCTCATCGAAAGTATCAGCAGGGCGATGCATTCGCAGCTGCTGGCTGACGCAATTCCGGCGGAATCTCTGCCTGTCGGCTCGTCAGTCGTGCCGAGATGGTCGGTTAGCCTTGATATTCATGAAGATGATGGTGGCGCGAGGGTTGTGCAGAATAAGAATATGGCCTTGGAGTTCAAAGATTCGGCTAATAAGAATATTTATGGAGGCGTAAGTGATGTCCGTTCGTAGGATGGGGTAAACTTGGTGTGGAATGCATCTGGGGAGATTGGTTTCCAGACAACGAGGAACATCGCAATGAGTGAACATCCATTTTGGCTTTTCTCAAAGCCAAAAATGTAAGTGCTCATGTGGTAGATGCCCATCAATAGGATACGTCTCAATTGAAGAGGCTGGAGATGAAGAATCCTGGGACGATTATTATGTCCTTGTCTCACAGACGCTGGGTTCATTTTTGCATGATTCGAATTTTCTGGGCATATTGCCCGACGATTATTATCAGGCGAAAGAGCTCGGGTATTGATCATGGTATATAAGGTTGGTTTTGAAAAATCTGCTATAATATCACCTTAAAAATACATCAGCCATGAAACGTACGCTCAACACGACGATCAACCGCTCGAAGAGCGAGAAGAACGACGAGCACTACACGCAGCTCTCCGACATCGAGAATGAGGTGAGGCACTACCGCGACCAGTTCGCGGGCAAGACAGTTCTCTGCAACTGCGACGATCCGCGCTGCAGCAACTTCTTCAAGTACTTCACGCGCAGCTTTGAGATCCTCGGACTGAAACGTGTCATCGCCACATGCTACAAGAGCCAGGACGTCGATCTGTTCACGCAGAAAACTTGTGAGAAGGCCGTCTATCAAATCTACGACGGCGACGCCAACGGCAACCGCGAGGTTGACGACGAAGAGATCGACGTCAAGGAACTTGAGGGCGACGGCAGTTTCGACAGCCCCGAATGTCTGCGCCTCCTCGACGAGGCGGACATCGTGGTGACGAATCCGCCGTTCTCGCGGTTCCTTGATTTTCTGCCGCTCCTTATCAATCGCGGCAAGAAGTTCCTCATACTCGGTAACAATTTCCATGCGAAGGCGAAAGAGATATTTCCTTATTTCATGACAAACCAACTCTGGCTTGGGTACAACTATGGCAACATGAACTTCATGGTGCCCAACCACTACAGGCTCGAAGGAAATCGCGCATGGGTGGACGAACACGGGCAGAAGTGGCACAGTCTCGGCAACATCGTGTGGTATACGAACCTCGAAGTAAAGAAACGTCACGAGCCGCTGACGCTGTTCAAGAAGTACGATTCCGCCGTCAACTTCAAGTACTTCAACTATGACGCCATTGACTGCAACAGGTACACAGACATACCGATGGACTACTTCGACGAAATTGGCGTGCCGATTACGTACCTCTGCCACCATAACCCAGACCAGTTTGAACTTGTCGGAACTAGTCTGCAACTTGCCGACATGAAGAAGGTCAAGGAGCGCCAGGGGAAGTGCGACGGCGGGCCGACGTTCTATCGAGAGGAAGGTTCGCGGATCGTGAGGATGTTCGATCGAATCGTCATAAGGAGGAAAGATGGAAATCACGCTTCATAAGATCAAGGTCCGCGACTTGGTCGCGGGTTACCGCGACGAGGGCGACGAGGGCGTTTACGGCTACGGCGGCAAGCTGGACATCCGTCCGCCCTATCAGCGCGAATTCGTGTACGACCAGAAGGACAGGATTCTCGTCATCGATTCGATCATGCATGGTTTCCCGTTGAACGCGATGTACTGGATCGTGCGCGACGACGGCGGGTACGAGGTCATGGACGGGCAGCAGCGCACGATTTCCATCTGCCAGTATTTCAACAACGACTTTTCCTACGAGGAGCGGTACTTCGGTCGGCTCGACGGCGCGGAGGACGCGCGGCAGAAGAAGTTCCTCGACTACGAGCTGACGGTCTATTTCTGCAGCGGCGACGACGAGGAGAAGATCAAGTGGTTTGAGCGGATTAATGTCGCGGGTAAGGAACTCTCCGCGCAGGAGATGCGCAACGCCGTCTATCACGGACCGTGGGTCTCGGACGCGAAGCGATGGTTTTCGAAGCGCAACTGCCCAGCGGTCAACATCGCGCGGAACTACGTCGTGGCGGAGTTCGAGCGACAGGGTTGCCTTGAGCGGGCGATCCAGTGGTTCATCGGCAAGAAGGACGACAAGGCGATACGCGAGTACATGGCCGGGCGCAAGAAGGACGGCGACACGGACGCGAGCGAGTTGTGGAGCTACTTCAGCAATGTCATCACGTGGATCGAGGCGAAGTTCAAACACACGAGCGACCGCGTGAAGATACTCAAGGGGCTTGACTGGGGTCACTGGTACGCGGAATATGGCAAGACAAAGCTCGACACGGCGAAAATCGAAAATGAGACGCAACGTCTGCTAAAGGACAAGGACGTGACGAAGAAAAGCGGCATCATACCGTATCTGCTAACAGGCGATGAAAGGCATTTGAGCATCCGGACGTTCGACGATGACGAGAAACTGGCAGCTTACACGCGTCAGGGCGGCAACTGCGTGAAATGCGGCAATCATTTCGCCATCGAGGAAATGCAGGCGGACCACATCACGCCATGGGCGAAAGGCGGCAAGACCGTTGCCGAGAACTGCCAGATGCTCTGCGCGGACTGCAACAGGCGCAAGAGCGGTACATAAAAGGCAACTGCATTGATCGGCACAAAGCACAGACGAAATTGTGAGCGATTGACAGCATTGGAAACCTCACGGCATCCGCGACATCGAACGGCGGCTGTGAATACACCGCCAACAACCTCAATCAGTACACTTCGATCCTCCGTGCCTCCGCGCCTCCGTGGGAGCCATCCTACGATGCCGACGGCAATCTGCTTACCGATGGCGGTCATACATTCACCTACGATGCCGCAAACCGCCTGAAAACAGTCTCAATCAATGGCGTCCTCATTCTGACCAACTTCTACGACGCGAAGTCTCGCCGTATTTGCCCGAAAACGATTATGGCGGCGGTTTGCCTGCTGACGGGAGGAATGCTGATGGCGATGTCAGAGAAAGATAAGGCACTGGTGTCGGTGGCTACAGAGACGGCGCGGGGAAGACGCTCGACTACCTGAAGCCGTCCGCGCCGAAGGCGACGTTTGAGCCGCCGAAGAACCTGACGCATGTGAACGAGTCGAGCATCCGCACGTGGGTTGAGAGTCTTTAAGTTAAAGCGTGTACTTTAACAGAACTTTAATGTGATTTAAATCAATTCCTCATCTTCGTTTTGTACACTACGGACAAAACGAAATGAGGAATTGATATGAATGTTGTTGCGCTGACGGTTACAGTCCTTGGAGGCCTCGCCCTTTTTGTCTATGGTATGGGTCTCATGTCCGAGGGGCTCACGCAAGTTGCCGGTTCGCGGCTCAAGCGGGCGCTGGGGTTCATGACGCGGAACCGTTGTGCGGCGATTCTGGCGGGCGGCGGCATTACCGCCCTCATCCAAAGCTCGAGCGCGACGACGGTGATGACGGTCGGTTTCGTGAATGCGGGGCTCCTCTCGCTCGAGCAGGCGATCGGCGTCGTCTTCGGTGCGAACGTGGGCACGACGATCACGGGCCAGCTCGTGTCATTCAAACTTTCCGACCTTGCTCTCCCGGCGATTACACTGGGCGTCGTCGGGCTCATGGTCGCGAAGCGGCCGCTTCTGCGCGGACTGTGGCGGACGATTCTCGGCTTCGGTCTCCTCTTTTTCGGCATGACGATGATGGGGCATGAGCTGAAGGCGGTCTCGAAGCTCCCTGAGTTCATCCGTTTCTTCTCGCTCTTTGATTGTACGCCGTCCGCCGTCGGCTTCCTGCCGATCGGCAGCGTCTTCGGCGCAATTCTGGTCGGCACGCTCTGCACGATGCTCGTCCAGAGTTCGTCCGCGACAATCGGCATCACGATCGCCCTTGCTGAGGCGGGTGTCATCAACCTCTGGACGGCGATTCCGATCGTCCTCGGGGATAACATCGGCACCACCATTACCGCCGTGCTCGCGTCCATCGGCACGAACGTGAACGCCAAGCGGACAGCCCTCGCCCATGCGCTCTTCAATCTCGTCGGCACGGGACTTCTGGTTGCGACGTTTCTCATCGTCTTCGGCAATGCGGCTGGTATCAACGCGCCCGCGTTCTTCCATCTCGTCGACGCCTGTACGAGTGGCAATGGCTTCGCGGGTGCGAATCTGGGGCGTCATGTTGCGATGGCGCACACGCTTTTCAACGTGACGAACGTGATTGTGCTTGCGTTCTTCATTCCCCAGCTCGCACGACTCTGCCGGATGCTCATCCATGGTTCGGACGAATCGCGCGTGACAACACTTGAGCCGCACCTTGTCGAGACACCGACGTTGGCACTCAAGGCGGTGCAGGTTGCACTTGCCGATCTGGTGCGCCGGGCGTGGACGGTCGCCTCGGTGGCGCTCAAGAGCACGCTTGGCCAGGCGTCTGTAAGCCGTGAGTCCATCGAATCGGCGGAACGTGAGATCGACGAGATGCGTGACAAGATCCGCAATTATCTCGTTGAGGTTTCGCAGCACAAGCTGACGGCCGATGAGGCACGTGCGATTCCCGAACTCATCCATTGCGCGAACGATGCCGAGCGCATCAGCGATCTGGCGCTGAAGGTTTCGCGCAAGACCGAACGCTTGCCGGACGCCTTCGTCGGCGCGGCCATTTCCGCGCAGGTGTCGGGTGTCGTCTCGAAGGTACGCAAGTTCGCGCTCGAAACGATTGGTTTTGCGCGGGAAGTCGGCCAACCCGACGGTTACGAGAAACGGATGACGGAAGAGGCGATCCGCGCGGCGATCCGCGAGGCCGAATCGATGATCTGGTCGGATCCCCAGATCCGCAATGCGCATCCTGCTTCCGCGCTCGCGATCCTCTCGATCTTCCACTGTCTGCGCGACATCACGCGTCACCTCGGCAATATCGCCGTGCGTGTTGCCGTGCTGCCGGCCAAGTAAGGAGGTGGCCCATGCGCATGGAAGAACGCAAGCGTCGGAAAGAACGGCGAACGCGCATCGGAATCTACATCGCGTTCGCTTTAGTCGCGCTGCTCTATCTTATCGATCGGTTTCATTACCTGAGCGGTTTCGCACCTATGGGATGCTAATGGTATAAGTTCTAACCGAATCCTAACAAATCTTTGGTATACTGTAGGGCGTGAATATCAAACGGATAGTCGTTGTTGAGGATGACCTCGCCATACAGCGCGTGCTGTTGCTGGCGCTGCGGGTGGCGGGGTATGAGGTCGAGGCCGCGTCGTCGGGCGATGCGGGACTTGATCTCGTGCTCAGGACGCGGCCGGATCTCGTCCTGCTCGATCTTATGCTCCCGGGGCTCGACGGCCTCAGCGTGTGCCGACGTATTCGTTCCGATTCGATGACGCGTGCGATTCCGATCATCATGCTGACTGCGAAGGTGGCGACGGACGATATCGTGCGCGGACTCGACGCGGGGGCGAACGATTATGTCACGAAGCCCTTTCAGAAGGACGTCCTCCTCGCCCGCATTCGCGCGGCGTTGCGCGGAACGGAGGACGACGCATCGGGTCCGCTCGTTCTGCATGGACTTTCCATTGACGTCGCGTCGCATGTCGTGACGCTCGACGGACGCACGTTCGAGCTCACCCTCAGTGAATTCCGCATCCTCGAGCTACTCGTCCGGAACGCGGGACGCGTCTTTTCGCGCGGGCATATCATCGACCGCATTTCGGACGGCGAGAAGGTTGTGACGGACCGCACGATCGACGTGCAGATGGTGGGCCTCAGGCGCAAGCTGGGCGCGTGGGCCGAGCATATCAAGACGATTCGGGGAGTTGGTTACCGTGCGGAGTAAAGTCACCTCGGTCGTCTTTGCGGCACTGGCCGCGCTCGCCTTTGCCGCGCTCGTCGTCATTCCGCCGGCGACGCGTCTCACCGTTCTCGATCTCGAGGGACGCGTCGTGTACGATTCGGACGGCGCGAACGATTCGCATGCCGACCGCGTGGAGTTCAAGTCCGCATTGGCGGGGAAGGCGGGCACCGTCATCCGTTCCTCCCAAACGACGCACACGGAACTCCTTTACAGTGCCAAGCGGTTCGGACGCTATGTCATCCGCCTCGCGATTCCGTGCGACAGCGTGCTGGCGCCGATCCTGATGGCGCGCTTCGGCTTTATCGTCGCCGGCGTTCTCGGCGCGTTGATGGCCGTCCTGGTGCTCAGATTCCGGCGCAAGATCGACACGGCGAAGGCCAATGAGGAGTTTCGCCGCGCATTCACGGCGAACGTGACGCATGAGCTCCGCACGCCGCTCACGTCCATCCTCGGCGCGGCGGAAATGCTCAATGACGGATCGGCGCTGACGTCCGACGAACGCGACGAGCTCGTCGGCATCATCCGTGACCAGTCCACGCGGCTGGACGTTCTGTCGAAGGACATTCTCGTGCTGGCGCGACTCGAGGGTGCAGAAGCGGCGCGCGAGATGAATCGTGAGACCGTCTCGTGTCGTCAGCTCGGCGAGCGCGTCCATGCGTTGGTGCGGCTCAAGGCCAAGATGCTGGGCGTGACGGTCGCGCTGGAGGTCGAGGACCTGTCGGTTTGCGGTGACAGGAAGCTTTTGGAGGAGGCGCTCCTCAATCTGGTCGAGAACGCCTTGCGCTATTCGGGGTCCGAAAAGATCGTTCTCCGCATCGCGTCCGAGGGCAATCGCGTCGTCTTCTCCGTAATCGACTACGGCATCGGCATCGCCGCTGAGCATCTGCCGCGCCTCTTCGAGCGCTTTTATCGCGTTGACAAGGCCAGAAGTCGTTCACTCGGCGGCACGGGCCTTGGTCTCGCGATCGTCAAGCACATCGTTCAGCTCCACCAAGGCGAGGTTTTTGTTACTTCGCGTCCCGGCGATCAGACCGTTTTTGGGTTCAAGTTGTGATCTGATTCCGACGGCGTATATATCCTCAAAGACGGCTGTTTCATCTTTCATGTTCCGCTCAGCAGATTGATCAGTGCTTGAGCGGCGGGGCCTGGTGTCGTGCCGCGTTTCAAGGCGAGATAGGCGTCAGAGGTGAGGACGGGCGAGAAGGGACGGAAGACGAGCTTCTCCGATAGAGAGCGCGGGTTGCGAGACGTGAAGCCTCTCCGCCGCACGGGAGAAGCTCCGCTCCTCGGCGACCGCGAGAAAGTAACGAAGTAGGCGAAGTTCCATGGTGATGATTATATCATGGCGGAAAACTTAAAGTCTTAATCCATGGAACGGCGGGGCGTCGTTGCCTGCCGTATG
>CAMAHK010000089.1 GCA_945834475.1 uncultured Verrucomicrobiota bacterium | reverse complement strand
ACTCCGCTAACATTCAGAGACGAGAAGATCCTTTAAAATCTAGAGATGCGCCCCACGAGCTGAAATCAGGACAATGACTCCTCCTGCGAGACCAGGAACTCGCGAGCCAAGCCTAGCGATTCGACGGAAGCGAAGCCGCCGACAGCCTCGGCGAGCTCGCTACGCGCGATCTCGTAGTCCGTGTCATCCCGCTGGTGCTTGAACAGGAACTCGAATTCTCCCGGATAGTTAAAGAGCGAGAGAACCGTATTGGGCAAATCTCCCATCGGCGGCAGGTCGATGCTGTTGCGCTGAAAAGTACAGGTCAGCGTCGTCCCGACGCCGACCGCACTTTCCAGCGTCACCTCTCCGCCACAAGCCTCGCACGTCTGACGAACAAACGGAAGGCCCATTCCGACCTTCCGCTTGTCATGCTTGCCCGGCTCTGTGTAAAACGGATCGAACGCACGCGCCAAAATTTCAGGCGGCATCCCCTTGCCGTTGTCCTTCACCGCCAGAACAATCCGATCACCCGCCTCCCGAACGGAAACCTCGATCCGCGTGGCGCGCGCCTCAATCGAATTGGCCGCGACATCGGCGAGAATATCTGCCAGACTCGCGTGCACGGATCGCTCGCTTACGCGCGCTTGCGTTTGAGGCCGAGCACCGCGAGGCCGAGGAGAACCATCAGCCCGCTCGTCGGCTCAGGGACGACATTCGCCGAGAACTGCGAGAAGCTATAGGGTGAAGGTGTCGACATGACGCCATTCCACACCGAACCCGCCAACTCCGCCGCAGAAACGGCACCGTAACCGCGCACATCATCGACACTTGTTGCCGACGTCGCAACGCGATTGCCCTCCGAATTATAAAGCTCGATGTAGAAGGCCTGTTCAGAACCGGTGAGATCAGTAAACGCATTGCCCCAATGAGCAATGTCCTCCTTGCTCCACTCACCACCTAGTTGCGTACCTTCGAAGTTGTTACCGTCAGCCGAAGCAAAAAGCTTTGCCGTAGCCCAATCGAAGTCGGACGTCGTTTCGGTATTAACAGTCCACCACAGTTCGGACGCATTCGCACACGCGAGAGCCGCAACGGCGAAAGCGAAAGTGAGAAGTTTCTTCATTGTGATCTCCCTTCAATAAATCAGTTCTTCTTGATCATCGCGCCCATGCCAACCGGGATGACATCCGCGTCCGTCACAGCGGCCTTCGTCGCACGATTCTTCCAACCGGTGGACGTCTTCTGATAGGTCTTTCCGTTGACCGAGATGAAGCTACCGACACCGCCTTCGATCGTCGAAATCTTGACCGCCTGCGTCATCGACGGCGAACCGACGAGATTCCAACCCGTCGAAACGGTAATCGTGGGCGTACCCGCATCCGTCGTCGCCTGACCCATGATGTTGACCTGCGACGCCGACGTCTGAATCCAGAACGCCTTGCCGCGCTGAACCGTCGCCTCTGTCGCCGGCGTACCCGACGCGGATGTCATCGAACCGCCAGAAACCGTCACGACACGCGAGGCCTTCCAAGTCTTGTTGGCCTGAAGCACATACTCATTGTACTTGCCGTCGGCCGTCATCGTGTAAAGCTTGTCGTCCGCCGCCAGATTCGCCGTCTGAAGGACCTCGGCGATCACAATATCAGATCCCGCCGTATACCCCGTGACCGGCACGGAAACCGCCGTCAGGCCGCCCGCCGCAACCGGCACAAAGCCAAACTGGCTCGACTCAATCGTGGTCACCGCCAAAGCCGCGCCCGCCGCCATCAGCACTGCCGCTCCCAAAATCTTCTTCATAAGAATTTTACCTCCGCCACTTAACACTTATCACTTATCGCTTATCACTTCTTCCGATCACTTCGCAATGACCTTGAAGAAGTTCCCGCCGGCCGTCTTCGGATAGACGAGCTTGATCGTGCCCGCACCGACCTTAGCCGCGCCGACCTCGCCATTTGCCGCCGGCGTATCGCCGCCCTGCACCGCGTAGTCCGCATTCGGATTCGTATCCTCGACCGTCAGGATGACCTCCGCGTCGGTCAGCGCCATACCCGTGATCTTCGGCATCGGGAAGTCGGCCGGGAAGCCCGCCGCCACCGCCGCGTCCTTCTCCGTCGCACCCGCAGCAACCGAAGTCGGCGCTGCGCCCGTCGAAACCTTAACCTCCAGATCGAGCTTCGCCGTCGCCTTAACGTGCTTAAGCGCACCCGCGACCTCGCCCGTCGTCGAACGCGTATCGGCGAGGAGAACCGCGAGCGAACCCGTCGTGACAACCGGATCGTTCGCGTCGATGTTGACGATCACGCTCTCGCCCTTCTTAAGCGACAGCGCCACGACAACCTTGTCGTTCGCATCCGTCGGCGTACCGTCGACATTCAGGCCATCAAAATTGCCGTCCGCCGACCAGACGAGCGCATACATTTCGCCGTCCGGCACGAGCGTACCGTCCGCATACGTATCCGTTCCCGTCGAGGAGAACGAGACCGCCGCGAAGTCCGCCGCAAACGTCATCATCGCGGAAAGAACCGCAGCCGAGAAAAGAAGCTTCTTCATTTTGCCTAAGTCCTTTCTATTACTTACCGTAAGTGATCGTCGTCACGACCTTGAAGTAGCGGTAATCCGTATCCGCCGGGAACGTGAACACACCCGTCGCATTCGCATCACCGACATTCTGCCAAGTATCACTATCACCCGACGTGCTGCCCTTGAGCTGGAACGAAACCGTCGCACCCGTCACCGTCTGGAGGTTCAGGTTCGGAATCGAAATCGCAACATTCGACGCATCGCCACCCGTCGGGTTGCCCTTCACGACCGGGACATCCGCCGCCGTGATCGCCGTGGAGGCCTTACCGAAGAGAATGTAGCTTGTGAGCGCCGTATGGCCATTCGCGAGCGTCGCCTTCGGGTCGCCAATCGCCTCAGCCTGCTCCGGCGTCGGCTTAATCACGACCGGAGCATCCTCGCCCTCAGGAATGATCTCGATGACTTCAGCCGCAATCGTGAACGTCGCGCCATGCACCGAGACAATCGTGCCCGAGCCATAAATCGCCACCGTGTTCGAAACAACATCGGCAACGGCAACCCAATCCTTCACAACCGTTTTTGTTTCAACGCCCTCAACCGTCTCAACAAATGAAAAACGCGCCTTCTTCGTGGCGTCACGGCGGTCAAGCTCAATCAGAAGCGTCTTCTCGGCTTCTTCGGCGACTTCAGAAACCTGAACCTGCGTCCACGTCGTACCATTGAAGTACGCCGCGTGCGTCGCATCCGTGAACGCAAAGCCGATCTTCGCTTCTGCTGGCTTCACGTTCTGAAGCTCAGACCACTCAACAAAACCGACATAGAAGACAATCGTGAATTTCTCAATCGGCTGACGGACCGACGGATCTCCGGTTACAGTCGCATCGCCAGGACCAACGACGAGCGCCG
This sequence comes from uncultured Verrucomicrobiota bacterium, assembly GCA_945834475.1. Taxonomy (GTDB): domain Bacteria; phylum Verrucomicrobiota; class Kiritimatiellia; order RFP12; family UBA1067; genus UBA1067. The sequence goes on along the minus strand of CAMAHK010000089.1, from coordinate 6,628 downwards.
GTGTCGCGCTCGACAATTCCCCTTCGAGCGTCGACGATTCCGTCTTTGCAAACGACGCCGCCGCAGTGAGTTCGAGCTTGTCAAACGGCGTCAGATCAGCCAACGCCACACCTGCCGCCGTGGTTGCGGCCAAGGTCACCAGTGTCGTAAACTTGTTCACGTAGAATCCTCCTACTACAAACTTTATCCTAATTATATCATATCACCCAAGCGAGTGACAAGCGGAAATTTCACATCCTCCAGTTTAAATCTTCAGCGTGAGTTTTCCCTGCAACGACGTACACAGGCGAGCACAAAGATGATGAGGGTGTAGATCTCGAGACGTCCCGCCAGCATCGCGAGACAGTACCAGGCCTTCACGCCCGCCGGCAGGAAACCGCAGTTCGCCGTGGGGCCGAGCGCACCGAAGGCGGGGCCGACATTGCCAACTATGCTCAAGGCCGCCGTAAAGGCCGTCCAGGCGTCGAGCCCGCCCAGCGCACCGACGATTGTCGTCAGAAAGACAAGCGCAAAATAGACAAGCACGAACGAGCCGACGACAGGCAAGATCGCCTCGCGTCCCGCATTGCCGTTGATCCGAAGCGTGTAGACGCCGTGCGGATGGACGAGCCGCAGCAGTTCGTTGCGCATCTGTTTCGCAAGGACCGTCCAGCGGATTATCTTGATGCCGCCGGCCGTCGAGCCCGAACAGCCGCCGATGAAGAAGAGCGCCAGCAGCAGAACCTGGCTCGCGGGACACCACGTGAGATAGTCGTCGGTCATGAAGCCCGTGGTCGAGATAACCGATGCCACCTGAAACGCCACCGTGCGCACGGTCTCTCCCAGCGACGCCAGATCGGTCGCGCGGACGGCCGTGATACCGACAATCGCCACCCCCACGACCGCGCAAAAGCCCCTCAGCTCGGAATCTCGGCGAAAGTCCGAGACGCGTCCCGAAAAGAGCCGGTAGTAAAGCGTGAAATTGACGGAAGCAAGCAGCATGAACACGGTGCAGATCCATTCCGCCGTCGGATTCGCAAACGCGCCGACACTCGCGTTGCGCGTCGAGAAACCGCCCGTCCCCATCGTCGAAAAGGCATGGGCAGTCGCATCAAAAAAGTCGAATCCCGCCCATCGGAGGAGAACGACCTGAAGAACGGTCATGCCAAAGTAGATCAGCCAGAGAATCTTCGCCGTATCCGTCACCCGTGTCGTGAACTTGCCCTTCTCGGGTCCCGATGTCTCGGCCTTGATGAGACGAAACCCGCCCGCCCCAAGGAGCGGCAGCAGGGCGACCGCGAGCGCGATCACGCCAAGACCGCCGATCCAATGCGTCGCACACCGCCAAAGATTCGCCCAGCGCGGCAACGCCTCGACATCCGAAAGAACGCTCGCGCCGGTCGTCGTAAATCCGCTCACGCTCTCGAAGAACGCGTCGAGAAACGACGGGAAGTGTCCGCACGCATAAAGCGGCACGGCGCCCAGAAGGCAGATCGCCACCCAGCTCAGGACCACGATGAAGAACGCGCGCTCGGGATCTTGTGTCGTCTTCACTTAACGGTCTCCAAACAGGCGAAGAACCCGGTTGTCGCCCTTCGGGGCAACGACGACGATGCGCTGCCCCGGCTGGACGACATGGCCGCCATGGGCGACCGCCATCTCGCCCTCCGGCGACGTCTGGACGAGCAACACGAGGCAAATGCCGGCAAGCGAAAGTTCCTGAATCGCCTTGCCGGCCGCCTGGGCTTTCGCGCCGACCGTGCAGGTGAGAATCTCAAACGCGCCGCCGCACAGCGTATGCACGGACGAGACGCCACGCCCCCGCAGACAGCCCGCGATGCCGTCCACGACGGTGTCGCGCATCGGAATTGCAACGTCGATGCCGAGCTTGCGGGCGATCGCCCCCACCGCCGCGCTGGACGTGAGCGCCACCGTCTTGGCAACGCCGAGCGACTTCATGTAGGCCGCGACGACGAGGTTCTGGTCATAGTTCTCCGACACGGCGACGAAAAGGTCGTTCTTGTCGAGGCGCTCTTCCGCAACGAGATCCTCCTCGGTCAGACTGCCGCAAATCACCTTCGCCTTCGAAACCCGTTCCGCCACCTTGCGGCACCGTTCCCGATCAGAGTCGACGACCGTCACCTTGCTGATGTTCCTGTCGGCCGCCAGGATGCGCCCGATCTGTCCCGCGCCGTAGATGACCGTCCGCCGCGCCACGCCGCCCGAAACTTGAGCGAATGCCATCAGCTCGGCAACCTCTTCACGCTGCGCCAGCACACCGACGTGATCCCCCGCCGCCAGAACCGTCTGTCCATTCGGCAAAAGACTCTCCGCGTCGCGTTCGACGGTGGCGACGAGATAATGCCACCCGTCCAACCCGGCCAGATTGGCGAGCGAACGGCCGTCGAGCGGTGAGCCCCTTTCCACGGTCAGGAAGACGATGGCGTAGCCCGCGCCCAAGTCAATCGTCTCGCCCACGAGGCCGCTGCGAATCGCCGACAGAATCGTCTCGGCCGCGACGACGTTGGGATGAATCGCGCGGTCGATGCCATAGACGCGGCGTGTGCCGTCCACCGGACTCGCACTCTCATAATAGGCGTAATTGCGGACGCGGGCGATCTTGAAGACGCGCGGATAGTGCGACTCGACATAGGAACAGGTGATCATGTTGACCTCGTCCTGGTCGGTGACGGCCACGAGCGCATCGGCCGAGGTGATCCCCGCCTCCTCCAGCGCCGCCGGGCTGTTGCCGTCCGAAAGGACGACCGCGCAGTCGATGCTGTTGCTCGCTTCCTTGACGCGATCGGCATCCTTGTCGATCAACACGACGTCACGGCCTTCCGCGACCAGCGTACGAGCCAGTTGCATGCCGACAAAACCAGCTCCAACGATAATGACTTTCATGCAGTCATTATACCATATTTCTCACCCTTCAGTCCTTTCATGTGCCATTCCTTCGTTGATCCGCCAACTGCGCTCTTAGTAGAGGAAGAGCATGTCGCGATATTTCGGGAGCGGCCACTTCGCGTCGGCGACGTGGTGCTCGAGCGTGTCGACCGTCGTACGGAGGGCCTGCATCGCCGTGAGAACCGCCGGCATGTCCGTGCCGCCAAGCGCCTCGTCGAGCTTCTTGATGCCCGTCTTGAGCGCGTCGAGGCCCGACCCGAGTTCGACGAGGTCCTCGCCGAGCGCGAGCGTGCCGCTCGTGACGTCGACCGCCTTCGCCGCCGCACAGGCCTGAGCCGTCTTGAGGTACTCGCCCTTCACCGCCGGGAGAATCATCTCCGAGGCCATGTCACGGGCACAGGTGCCTTCGATGCGGACGCGCGTCGCGTAGTCCTCGGAGAGGATCTCGTAGCGGCTCTTGAGCTCGCGCTCGGACATGACGCCGTACTTCTTGAAGAGCGCGGCGTTCTCTTTCTTCGTGAGCGCCTTGAGGGCCTCGACCGTGTTCGTCGCATTCGGCAGCCCGCGCTTCGCGGCCTCGGTGATCCAGTCGGCCTCATAGCCGTTGCCGTTGAAGATGACGCGCTTGTGCGCCTTCAGCGTCTCCTGCAGGATCTTCTGCAGCGCCGCATGGAAGGCCGTCGTGTGCTCGCCCGGCTTCGCCTTACCAGCGACGCCCGACTTCTCGAGCTCGGCGGCGATGCGGTCGACGGACTCCGCGACGATCGTGTTGAGGACCATCGTCGGACCCGCGCAGCAGACGCTCGAACCCGGCGCACGGAACTCGAACTTGTTGCCTGTGAAAGCGAACGGCGAAGTGCGGTTGCGGTCCGTCGCGTCCTTCGGGAGCACGGGGAGGATGTCGACGCCGAGCTTCATCGAGTCGCTCTTCTTCGCCTTCGAGCCCGAGCCCTTCTCAAGACGGTCGACGACTTCCGCGAGCTGGTCGCCGAGGTAGATCGAGATGACGGCGGGCGGCGCTTCGTTCGCGCCGAGACGGTGGTCGTTGCCGGCGCCGGCGACCGCCGCGCGGAGGAGGTCGGCGTGCTTGTCGACGGCCTCGATGATCGCGCAGAGGATCGTGAGGAAGATCGCGTTCTCGTCGGGATTCGAGCCCGGGTCAAGCAGGTTCTTGCCGCCGTAACTGACCGACCAGTTGTTGTGCTTGCCCGAACCGTTGATGCCGGCGTAGGGCTTCTCGTGGAGGAGGCACTTGAGGCCGTACTTCTCCGCAACGTTGCGGAGCGTGTCCATCACGAGCATGTTGTGGTCGGAGGCGAGGTTCAGCTCCTCGAACTGCGGGGCGAGCTCGAACTGTGCCGGGGCGACTTCGTTGTGACGCGTCTTCGCCGGGATGCCGAGCTTCCAGAGTTCGCGCTCGACGTCGTTCATGAACGAGAGGATGCGATCCGGGATCGTGCCGAAGTAGTGGTCTTCAAGCTGCTGGCCTTTCGCGGACGGCGCGCCGAAGAGCGTGCGGCCCGTCAGGACGAGGTCAGGACGCTTCTCGTAGTACTTCTTGTCGACGAGGAAGTATTCCTGCTCCGCGCCGAGCGTGCAGCCCGTGTGCGCCTCGTCCTTGCCGAAGAGCTTCATGAGACGCTTGAGCGAATTGTCGAGCGCCTGCATCGAGCGGAGGAGCGGGGTCTTCTTGTCGAGCGCCTCGCCCGTGTACGCACAGAAGGCGGTCGGAATGCAGAGGGTCGCACCGTTCGAGTGGCGCTTGATGAACGCCGGGGAGGTCGGGTCCCACGCCGTGTAGCCGCGGGCCTCGAAGGTCGAGCGGATGCCACCGGACGGGAACGAGGAGGCGTCCGGCTCGCCAACAATCAGGTTCTTGCCTGAGAACGCCATGATCGGCTCGCCATCCTTCATCTCAAGGAAGGAGTCGTGCTTTTCGGCGGTCGAGCCCGTCATCGGCAGGAACCAGTGCGTGTAGTGCGTCGCGCCACGATCCATCGCCCAGTGCTTGATGGCGTGCGCGACCTCGCCCGAGATCGCCGGATCGAGCGGCTTGCCGCCTTCGATCGTCGCCAGGAGCTTCTTCGCCGTCTCCTTGCTGAGATACGTCTTGATCGCCTCGGCCCCGAACACGTCGGCACCGAAATCCGAAACCTTCTTCGCTTCTTCCATCATGGCTCTTGTTCTCCTTTGTTGAACGCGAATATGTGCGTCCGCAGAACCCTTTGCAAAAACCATGCCATCACGCAGCCGAAAGCCAGAATGCGCATTTTGTTACAAAACGTGTAACGCCGTTTCAGATCCCATTACGGGTGGTGACGCAAAAGAAGAGCGGGGCCCGTTGCGCACAACGGGTCCCGCTTGTCTGCGGCAGATCCAACCGTATCTTAGAAGTCGACTTCGCTGTCGTCCCAGCAGCAGCGGAGGACCTTCTCCATGAGCTTCGCGTCCATCGGACGCGGATTGCAGCCCGTGCAGGCGTCGCCCATCGCGTTCTCCGCGATCTGCGCGGCCTTGGACTCGAACTCGTCCGGCTTGACCATGCCCTCTCCCGGGAGCCCGTTCGCGGCGTAGTCCTTGATACAGTGCGGGATGTTAAGCTCGTCGTTGAACTTGCGCACCCAAGCGATCAGCGCGGCGATCCTCGCCTCCTGCGACGTCTCCGCCCCCGCGAGCTTGAGCTCGTCGGCGCACATCGCATAACGCTCGGCCGCGAACGGCACCGCCGCGTTGAACTTGATCACCTTCGGGAGGTACATCGCGTTCGCCGCGCCGTGGATGATGTGGCCGCCCGAGAACGCCGCGCCCGTCTTGTGGGCGAGCGAGTGGACGATGCCGAGGAGCGCGTTCGAGAACGACATGCCCGCGAGGCACTGCGCGTCGTGCATGATCGCACGCGCCTTCTCACAGCCCTTGTAGGAGTCGACGAGCGAGTCGCGGATCATCTTCATCGAGTGGATGGCGAGCGCGTCCGAGTAGGGGCTGTGCGCGACGGCGACGATCGCCTCGAGGTCGTGCGTGAGCGCGTCCATGCCCGTGTGGGCGCAGAGCTTCTGCGGCATCGTGAGCGTCAGTTCCGGATCGACGATCGCGATGTCGGGCGTGATCTCGAAGTCGGCGATCGGGAACTTAATGCCCTTCGCGTAATCGGTGATGATCGAGAACGCCGTCACTTCCGTCGCCGTGCCCGAGGTCGAGGAGATCGCGACGAAGTGCGCTTTCGTGCGGAGCTTCGGTAGCCCGAAGACCTTGCACATGTCCTCGAACGTCGTCTCGGGATACTCATACTTGATCCACATCGCCTTCGCCGCGTCAATCGGCGAGCCGCCGCCCATCGCGACGATCCAGTCAGGCTGGAACTCCTGCATGACGGCCGCGCCCTTCATGACAGTCTCGACCGAGGGATCCGACTCGATACCCTCGAAGATCTTCACTTCCATGCCCGCTTCCTTGAGGTAGTCCTCCGCGCGCTGCAGGAAACCGCCGCGCTTCATCGAACCGCCGCCGACGCAGATGATCGCGCGCTTGCCGGTGAGGGTCTTGAGAGTCGCAAGGGCATCCTTGCCATGATAGATGTCGCGGGGCAGACAGAAACGAGCCATGATGTTTTCTCCTTAATGGGTTATGAAATGTTCGTCTATTATACCACAATCAACGCAAGAGAGAGCAGAACTTCTGTATTACGTTTTAACCGCAGGCGGCTTCGCCGCACGCAGAGTTGCGCCCGATTCAAAATGTCGTC
>CAMAHK010000088.1 GCA_945834475.1 uncultured Verrucomicrobiota bacterium | reverse complement strand
ACCATCAGCTACGCACTCCCCTTCACGGTACACTTCCCATTTGACAAACTGGGGCAGTACCCGAAGATTTCAGAGATTCCAAATCGGGAATAAGTCGCATTGAGGATTGAGCGGCTTGGGCCTGTGCTGGAAGGGGCCGCGCTGACCTGACGGTTGGCGCGGCCCGAACTTTCTCTGACTGAAGTTTTATGCAATTGTCCTCCGCGCCCCGGAGGTGCTATAATTCTTGTAACCTTGCATGGGCAGGGCTGTCGTCTGCGTTCGCGTCAACAGATAGTGAGGAGGGCAACATGAGAAATGACATCAAGAGGTTCTCCGTTGCGGTGCTTGCCGCTTGCGGCCTGGCCGCGCTCTGCGTGACGCCCAGTCCTGTGCTCACCCGCACCGCGATGAATCGCTAAGTTTGGAAGATGAGCTATGCCTCGCTGGTAATGGGTCGGTTGCGCGGCTCGTTCCTCGCCGCGAACCGACTAACCCATTACCGTAAAACAGTCTTCCACGCCTCTCGGACAGGTCGGCATCAGACTTTCCCTTTCACTTCTGGCACTTGGGACAGTACCAGCTCGTGCGGCCACCGAGAGTCACTTTGGCGACGGCGGTGCCGCAGACGGGACACTGTTTCTGCGCGTAGATTTTCAGCTTCTGGACGAACTTGCCTTCCGAGCCGTCCACGCTGCGGAAGTCATGCACCGTCGTGCCGCCCCACTTGATCGCGAGCTTGAGAATGCGTTTCGCCTCCCGCACGATCGCATCGCACTCGGATCGCGTCAGTCGCGATGCTGGGCGTTGCGGACGGATTCCGCACGCGAACAGCGTCTCTGCCGCATAAATGTTGCCGATGCCCGTGACGAGCGCATTGTCCATGATGAGTTCCTTCACGGACTTCTTCCGTCCCCGCGACGCCGCATGGAGAATCTCGCCCGTGAAGTCCTTTGAGAGCGGCTCGACGCCAATGCCAGCAAGACTCTCCGGCCAGCCGTCCGCCCCGCGGCGCTGCACCTCGACGCTGCCGAAGCGCCGCGGATCGTTGAAGCGGAGTTCCGTGCCGTCATCCAGCGTCAACACGGCGTGATCGTGCTTGCGGCGTTGCGAGGCACAGTCCTCGACCCGCACCGTACCGGTCATGCCGAAGTGAAAGACCAGCATGCGTCCATCGTCAAGGTCCGCAACCGCATAGCGCGCCCGGCGACGACAGCCCGTGAACGCCCGCCCCTCGAGCTTCGCCGTACAAAGAGGCCCCAACGGCGTGCGCAGTTTCGGCGCGAAGATCTCGACCTTCTTGATCTTCCGCTTCTTCAGCGTGCGATTCAACGCCCGCGTAATGGTTTCAGCTTCCGGTAGTTCAGGCATATCTTAATAGACCGCGTCTCACGGGGCTTGCCGCATCCTGCCGCCGCCGTTGAAACCCGGGCGGCGGCGCCGGCCCTGTCCGCCCTGGCCCCTGCCGAGACGGCGGCCGGTCTGGTCGCCGTGGTCGGCGCGGACGCCCGGACGGTCATAGCCGCGGACGCGCGGCTTCGGCACGTCGGGCTTGAGGTCCGAGGCGATCTTGAACGTCTCGAGCGGCGCGTAGCCCTTCTCGGCCATCAGCTTGTCCCAGTTCTTCGGAAGCTCGATCTTCACGCAGGCCGAGGCGCCGCCCGGGACGCACTGCTCCTTGTTGCGGGCAGGATCGCCCGTGACGAGGAAGATGCTCTTTCCTTCCTGCATGACCGGCACCGTGACGCACGTCTTCTTGCCCGTCCAGGCGAGCCACGGCGGCGTCTCGGTCTCCTCCGCCATCTCCGTCTCGCCGAGGAGCTTCTCCTGGGCCGAAAGCGGACACGTCTCGGGGTCGAACGCACTGCCTGGGTTGCCGTAATAGTTCGCATACGCGCGCATCGCGAGCGGCGTGCGGGCCGTTTTGATCAGCGCGGCCTCAAGTTCGTCCTTTGACTTGTAGGCCTTCGCAAGGTCCTTGACGACGTCCGGCGTGAGGAGGAACGTGCGGTAGACGCGCGGCATACCGCTCCCGACCGCCATCTGCTGCTTTTCAACGGCGTCCCACGCGATCATGTTCTTGATCGTCTCGGGGTCGCTTGAGGCGGGCACGAGGTTGTTGCCCCAGTTGATCGCGGACGCGCAGGAGAGCGTCGACTCGTTGAGACCGTAACCCTGCTGCATGTGGTACGGCTTCCAGCCGACGTCGACCGCGGCCTTGTCGTTCTCGACGAGCGTGAACGGCATCAGGTAGCCGAAGGTGCCCATGCGGTTCAGCTTCACGCGATAGCCGCCGAGGTTGATCATCGCGAGGTTGACGAAGCGTCCGAGCGCCACGTTCTTCGGCTCCGAGATCTCGCCCTGGTCGCCGTCAAAGCCGAGCTGCCGCGCGACGGGTCCGTTCAGCCAGCAGAACGGCGTCCACGCATGGGTCGAGACGAGCGTCCGGCGGAAGTCACCGACCTTCATCGCCTCGACGAACGCGAGGAGGAGCGGCATGTGCTCGGGCTTGCAGCCCGCCATCACGCCGTTCACCGCGACGTGACGGACCGTCACCGCGCGACGTGCGGGCGGAATGACGCCGACCTCGTGGTCGGCCGCAAGATCGGTGAAGGTCAGGAACTCGGCGACCGCCTCTTCGGTCGGCGGCACGACGGGAAGACCGTCCGTCCAGCCCGACTCCTCGAACGTCCGCTGGACCTCCTCCAGCGTGCCCGTCAGCACGACGCCGTTCTCCGCCGGCTTCGCGACACCCGCGGCGAGCTCGGCCGCGGTGATCGGCTCGAGGAGCCCCTTCCTAACCTGCGGCCACAGGACCTCGCGGGCGTTCTTTTCGAGCTCCTCCCGAGTGTGGGACGCGAACGAGCCCGGATACTCGGCGATGCGCTGGGCGCGGATGCCGCAGGACTGCGCGGTGGCCTTGGCCTGGTCGACGAAGCCGGGACCCGCGACCATCACGGACGGGATGCCCAGGACCTCGGCGGCGATGCACGAGCCCGTTTCCTTCGGCGTGCAGAGTCCGCAACCGCCGTTCCCCGAGACGACCGCGTCGACCTTGAACGCCTTCAGCCGCTGCTGGAACGCGTCCTTCTCGCGCCGGATGACGCCCGGCTGCGGATAGACGCCCGCCGCGCCGATCTCGTTCATCATGTAGACCTTCGCCGTCGGGAACTCCTTGAGAAGCTGGCGCTTCAGTTCGGCATGGGTGACGGACGCCATGAAGCTGCCGCCCACGAACGCAACCGTCTTCCCGTCGAGCGTCTTGAGGCGCGGCGCCTGCTCGATCGGCGTGACAGCGGACTGCGGAAGCGGCGACAACACAGGAAACGAGCCGTTCGGCTCACCCTGCGGCACGGCGCAAAGTCCGTCCGGACACGCCTCGTCCGCACGCGCAAAGCCTACGCAAAACGACGCAAAAACAACGAAGACTAACTTTTCGGCAAGATTCTCGAACATCGAAGCAATTCCTTAGTCGGCCCTCGTCAAGCGTAGGCCCGGCTTGCGTCACGTCGCCTACGGCCGGGGAACGACATAAGCCGCCGCACGTTCGCTCAGCGGCGTGACGGTGTGGGAGACAAGCCGGCCGTCCTTCCAGACGAGGTCAACCGCAAGGTGGCCGCGGGCGCGCAGGCCCTTCACGCTGCCGTTCTTCCAGACTGAGGGCAAGGCGGGGAGAAAATCGAGGACGACCTTACCGTCTGCGGTCGTGCGATGGCTTTGGAGCAGCATCTCGGCGATGCCCGAGCAGGCGCCGAAGTTGCCGTCGATCTGGAACGGCGGATGGGCGTCGAAGAGATTCGGATAGAGTCCACCTCGCTCCTTGCCGTCCGGCATCTGGGCGGGACGGAAAAGATTGTCCATAATGGCCATCGCATGGTCACCGTCATGGAACCGCGCCCAGGCGTTGATCTTCCAGCCCATCGACCAGCCCGTCGCCTCGTCACCGCGCGCGACCATCGACTTCTTCGCTGCGGCAAGGAGTTCCGGCGTATCGACGGTAATCTCGTTACCGGGATAGACGGCCCAGAGATGGGAGAAGTGACGGTGCCGGTCGTTCGGGTCGTCGACGTCCTCGATCCACTCCTGGAGCTGCCCCCACCTGCCGATGTGCTCGGGCTCCAGGCGAGGCAGTTGCCTGCGGACGCGGCCAACCGTCTCGCGGTGAACAGGCAAGAGCGAAGAGTGAATCGCCGTGGAACTCTTCAGGATCTCCTCCGCCTTGAGGACCGCGGTGTAGAGGGCGCGGACGATCTGGGTGTCCATCGCGGGACCTGCGACGAGACCGCCGTGCTCGGGCGAGATCGAGGGACAGGTGACGAGACGATGGGTGACGGGATGCTCGACGAGCGTCTCCGTGAAGAACCGCGCCGCCTCGACCATCGTCGGGAAGTGCTCGGCAAGGAACGCCGTGTCACGCGTATAGAGATAGTGCTCCCAGAGATGGAGGCAAAGCCAGGCGCCGCCCGTCGGCCAGACACCCCACGCCGAACCGTCCACCGGCGCCGTGCCGCGCCAGGCGTCGAAGTTGTGATGCAGCACCCAGCCGTTCGCCCCGTAGTGCGTCTTCGCCGTGCGCCTTCCGCTGACGGAGAGTTCGCGAATCGCCTTGACGAGCGGTGCCGTCGTCTCGCCAAGCGCCGTCGGTTCCGCCGGCCAGTAGTTCATCTGCACGTTGATGTTGCACGTATACTTCGATCCCCAGGCAGGCCAGGTGTCTTTGTTCCAGATGCCCTGCAGATTGGCGGGCTCGCCGCCGTTGCCGGACGCGGAGATGAGCAGGTAGCGCCCGTAGTCGAACACAAGTTTCGCGAAGGCGGGATCGTGCGTCGTCGGCTGTTTCGCGAGGCGCTCCTCGGTCGGCAGCTCCGCGAGCGCCGGATCGCCCGGCAAGTCGAGCGTCACGGCGCCGTAAAGACGCCCGAAGGCCTTCGCGTGCGCCGCACGGACGGACGCGTAGTCCGTCTTCGCCAGACGCGCGAGGGAAGCCGCGCAGTCGGAGACCGGATCACCGGCAAGCGTCTGCCAGTCCTTGAGATTCGTCGCCGCGGTGAGCCGCAACTCTACGCTGTCCGCCCCCGTGACAACGAACTTGCCGTCCTTCGCTGCGCAGCGCGCCGTCGCGCCCTTCGGGTTGACCGTCAGACGGACCGCGAACGCAACGCCGTCACGCGAGACGCGTCCGTCGATGCCCAGACAGCAACCTTCGGCCTTCCGCGTCGACTCGCCGTGCGGCGTCGTCAGCTCGATCTCGCACGAAACGGTGCCCGGGCGGTCCGCAACGATTCGATGGAAGATGAAGTCGGGTTCCGAATACGGCGCGAAGGTCTCCTGGGTGACGACAAAGCCGTCTCGGACAAACCGCGTCGTGTGCACGGCCTCGTCGAGGTCGAGTCCGCGAAAAAGGTTCTGCACGTCGCCGCCGAAGCGGACGAGAACGTCTCCGCAGGGCTGAAAGCGCTCCTGTCCGACAGGATCGCCCATGAACTTCTCGTCCGCCAGCTTGCCCGCGCCGCCCTTGTCCCCCGCGAGCGTCAGCCGACGGATCTCGGGCAGCGCCTCCGCCGCGCCCGAGCGGTCATAGCAATGGGGTTTGCCGCTCCAAAGCCGCGTGTGGTTGAACTGCAGACGCGTGGTGGCCCCGCCGTCGACCATGGCGCCCATCACGCCGTTGCCGACCGGATAAAAGCCATTCCAGTCCCGCGCCGGCGCATCGCTCCAAATGTCCGCACCGAACGGAACGGACGCCAGACAGGGAACTCCCGATGCCATCGTCAGCATCGCGACCATCATAAAGGAAGTTTTCATGGATGGATTATAGCACAAGCGTCCAAGCGAGAGGAATAACCCAGATGGGCGATTAGTCCTGCAAATGCAACCGTCTTCATGTCAGTCCTTACCTTTCGTGTCCGAATCGATCTCAGCGATAGACGCCGCCGACGTCCTTGAGCCGAAGCGGCTCCGCGATCTGCTTCGAGAGGTCAAACCCGAGCGGGGTGAAGAGATGGCGGAACGCGCCGATCGTGATCGCCCGCACCTTGATCGGGAACTTGATCTTCTTGTCGCCGCCGCAGCTCACCCACTGGTCCTTGTACGGACCCGGCGAGTGCGTCGGTATGAGTTTCGTCGGCCCGAGCGTCTGGTAGACGAAGCTCCAGCCGTCAAACCCGACCGCCAGGTTGCCAGGCCAGTCCATGATGTCGCAGCACCAGTCCTGTCCCGTCGAGAGGTTCTTGAAGACCTCGCCGTCGGCATCTTCGATCTCGAAGCGCAGCTGTCCGCCGTTCGAGTTGCCCTTCACCCACACGCCGATCAGCTCGGGCTCGCCTTCGACCGCGACGGGCTCCTTGAAGCGGAGCGTCGTGTACTCGGTCACGTACTCGGTGTACTTCTTCTCGTTCGCCGGATCAAGCGCGATCTCCACGCACGCGCCCTTCTCCGCGTCCTCGACCATCTTCATCGTGAACTTGGACGGCTTCAGGTACGGGAAGTAGCTGTGATGCGTCGACTCGACCTGCGGATCGGGCTCAAGCGCCTCGAAGAGCTCTGCCTTGTCCATCGCCGAGGCGACCTTCGCCTTCGCCGCAAGCGCCATGTCCTGCTTGAACGCACGCTTCACGAACTTCACCCCCGCGAGCGGCTTCGCCGTCGTGAGATAGACCGGCGCCCCCGTGACCTCGACCTCGACCTTGCCCTTCGCGAGCGCGGACTCCTGTCCGTACATCTTCGTCAGCGTGCCGCCGACTGACTCGACCTCCATCGCGCCTTCGCCGCGGTGGAACCAGAGCGCCGTCACCCACTTGCCGTCCGCCCGCTTGTACTGGTAGGCGTAGGCCGTGCCCGAACCGGTCGGCAGCACCTTCTCGAACTTGACGTCGTCCAGCACCTTCGTCAGCACCGCGTATGCCACATACGCGCGCTTCGGGTAGACGTAGGGCGCGCGTCGGAGGAGACCCGCACCACCCCAGAGTCCGTTGTAGTAGCCGTTGCAGCAGTCGAAGAGAATGCCGGGCGACATCAGCTTGAAGTCGTGCGCGAGGCAGACCAGGTCGTCGCGCGTGTGCCACTCGGCCTGCAGCTCCTCGCCCATATCGCGGTCCGCACGATAGGTGAACTCCCACGCGCCATTGAGGTGCACTTTCTTCTTCGCGAGGCGCGACGCCGCGTCCTGCGAGACGAGCATGCCGAGAAGTCCGATCTCCGTCAGGCGCTCCGTCGGCACCACCTGCGCCGGCGACTCCATGCCGAGATAGTCGAAGCTGTCGGGCGAGGCGCCCGTGCGGAGCGGCCACACCGACGCACCCATCGAGGCCGAACAGTTGCCCATCTGGATCTTGAGATTCGGGAAATGCTTGCGCACGATCCGCGCGTACTCGATCATGTACAGGCTCTTCGACCGATTCCACGGCGTGTCCTCAGGAACGGGCAGCCCGAGCAGCTCTTCCGGGATGCCGCCCTTCGGCCCCGACTCGTGCCAGATCATCGCATGGTCGATCCAGGTCGACCGCGCGATCTTGTCCTTGAGGTCCTCCACGAAATGCTCCTCGCCGGACATCTCCTTCGTGACCATCTTGCCGTCCGGGCCCTTCTCCTTGTACTTGAAGGGCTGGAACTGACGCTTCTCGACGTCGAAGTCGCGTTGGCTGAGGCCCATCGTGTTGCCGCAGCGCGTGACGCCCCACTTCTCCTGCTCATCCTTCGTGGGCTCGCGCCAGCTCGCCTTGCGGATGCCCGCCTTGGTGATGATCGGGAAGCCGATCTCGGCCTCGCCCGGCGACCCGTGGCTGTTGAACCACCACGTTGCATAGGGCGACTTGAACATGTTCCAATTGCGCTTTTTCTCGGGCAGGATCGCGAACGTCGCCTCGTGGTTGAAGACCTTCGCGCCCTTCGCGTCATACGCGCCGATGTCAAGCGTGTAGATGCCGCGGCCCGTCTTCTTGCCGAAGTCGATCTTCACTTCCTTCGCGTCGCCCTTCTTCGCGAGCTCGAACGGCGCCTCGCCCTTGAAGAGCTCCTGTCCGTCGATGTCCTTCGCGACCCAGTCGATCCGGCCCTTCGCGCCGTCGACGAGCGCGGTGAGGATGATCGTGGTCGAACGGTCCGCCTCGTCCTCCGTAAAGACGTTGCCTGGCTGCGCCTGCTTCTGCGTGAAGGCGTATTCCGTCTTCTTGAGCGTCACGCCGAAAAGGTTGAAGGCGCTCTTTGAATGCGGATCGGGCTTCATCGAGTTGTCCATCTGCTGGAAGTTCTCCCACTGCTTGCCGGTGATGTCGAAGTCGAGATAGTCCTTTGACGTCGTGAGGTCGATGATGTTGCCGACGTTCAGCGCGACGTCTGCAAAGTAGAGCTTCGCGACCTTGCCGCCGACCTTCACCTCGCCGACCTCTTTGCAGTACTCCGGCACACCGTCCGTGAAGTCGAGTGTCACCGCGCCCGTCATGTTGCCGCCCGAACCGTTGTGCACGTAGTGGCCGAGACGGAGCGTGAGAACCCTGTCCTTCGCCGGATCGTCGTCCAGCGCGAAGAGAACGCCCGCACGCCCATACGGCGCCGCCGGCAGACGGTAATGCACCGCACTCGGATATCCGTCCAGCGGCGAACGCCCGTGGTACTCCTCGACCTCCAGCGCCCAGTTGCCCATGGCCTGGTGGCAGATCGCAATGTCGGCCGAATCGATCGGCTTCGCCACCGTCAGCGGATAGCCGCCGATCTCGGTTGCACCCGCCTTGACGCCGCGGAGCTCGCCGTCGGCAAACGCCTTCGCGCGCGGATACGCCGCGAAGTCCAGCTGGGTGTAGATGCCGTCGGAGGTCTTCGGGAAGCTCCTGAGCGCATACGTGACGCCCGCACCGAACTCGAAGGCGACGGACTTCGCCTGCAGGTCGGGCTTCTTCGGCTCGCCCTTCTTCGCCGGCTGCGCCTTCGCGAGCACGCGCGCATACGAGCCGTCGATCCAGAGCTGGAGCTTGCCGTCCTGGCGGACGAAGTCGACGACATACGTGTGCTTCGACGCCGACGGCAGCATGTCCCAGTCGCGAATGACGTCAACGCCCTGCGGCTCAATGGAATAGCTCGACTGAAACATCTTCAGGTGCGGACGGACGTACTGGTACGCGCCGCAGATCTTGAGCCCGCAATCGGGCAGCACGACCTTGTCGTTCTTCTTCTTGCCGAGCATGGCGATGCGCAGGTAATGGTTCTGCGCCGTGAGCTCCAGCGGAAAGTCCTGCGTCGAACCGTCCTCGTAGGTGACGACGGCCTTGCCGAGCTTCTCGACGCCGTTCGGCTTAAACGCAATGCCAGCCTTCTCGGCGACGGGAATCGCGACCTTCTCGCCCGCCGCGGCGACCTTGGCGCCCGCAAGCGGCTGCGCAAGCGACTTGAAGGACGCGAAATGCGCTGCGGCCGGAAACTCCGGCACCGCCTGCGGCGTCGTGGCGACGATCTTTGTGATTGCGAAGTTGCGGTTGGAGGTGACGGCGAAGTTGAACGCCGTCGGTCTGAAGCCGAACTTCACCTCGCCAATCTTCGCGAACTTACGGTCCGTCGCGAGATAGACCTCGCCCTTCGCGCCATCCGCCTTGAGGAGCAGACCCTTCCAGACCCAGTTGGGCACAAGCGGCTCCTGCCGGACGCCCGCAAGCGAAGCCGCCGTCACCGGCATCCGGAATGTCCGCTTCCCATCCCCGAGGACAAGGTCGAAGCCGCTCGGATTGTTCGTCGCGCCATTGTGCAGATTAAAGTCGAAGCGGAGGTCGAACCGCCCGTCCTTCGTGAGCGGAACGGGCTTCACGTAGAGTTCAAAGTCCTCCTTCGGCTGCACGTTCAGCTGGGCCGTGCAGCTCCAGATCGGATCGTTCCCGACCCGCAGTCCAGCCTTCGCCACCATCCCCGGCGCCGTGTCGCCGTAGTTGGAGAAGTCCTCCTCGAACAGGACGCTCGCCCATGCCTCTGCCCCTGCAAGCGCCAGACCCACCATCGCCACACCAGCCAGCAGTTTCATCCTCATCTCCTTCGAATTGATTTGTGATTTGTAAAACGTATTATACAAAATCTTTGAAGCTTCGTGCATAGCCGTGGGTGACTTCTACCCTCAATTCGGCGAGAAGCGTTGTG
>CAMAHK010000087.1 GCA_945834475.1 uncultured Verrucomicrobiota bacterium | reverse complement strand
TATGGAAGACATGCTCTTCGTCCGATGCTTCGATGTCACGGCGGTAGACGTCGACGTGATAGGCAACCGAGGTTTTTCCGACATGCTTCTTCTGCGCGTCAAACCGGAGGACGGCGCGGGGATGGACGCTTTTCCTGAACGTCACCTCGCTCATGCCGACAGTCACGAACCGAAAACCGGGATAGTCATTCGAGACGGCGATCCAAGCGACCTCGTCGATCCACATCAGCATCTTCCCGCCGAACAGGAATCCGTAATGATTCATGTCCTCTGGCATCACCAGCCTATACGTCATCATGTCAAACCTCCTTCAACAAGCTCTGCTAAAAACTGCAGCCCCAGAACATGACCCGCGAGACACGGCAATCAAGATCAACTCCAATATCCTTCGTCATAATGAGGCTATTCTATCATATCGCCGCGGAACTTTCACGCGACACATCAACCCTGAGTCGCCGCGCGATCCACTCCACCAGAAAATCAACGGCCTTGCGCTGCTGTGCGGATGAGAGCGGACGATGCCGCGGCACTTTCCACCACTTCTCCATGCAACCGCGGCAGCACATCGCCGATCCGTGCATCGCCTTGAAGACGGGATGCCCGCGCATGGGCGTCTGCCGACCATCCTTCTTCGGCTCGGCCGGCGCGAGCTTCATACGGACAAAATCCTCGGCGTGTCGCCGGACCGTCTCCAGACCCACGCGAGCAATGTACGCGCGATCTGCCGCGGTCAACTCGAACCGCGAACGGAACTTCGACCTCCCGAGCCGCACAAACGCCTCCGCCTTCGTCATGCCGCTATTCTACCACAATTCCGCACCGCGTTTGCAAGCCGCGGCGGATCCCGTGTGCTAACCCGACTTTCCACGTTCGCCTCGACGGCGAACTTTCTTCGCGGCGTAACGCAACGTGACGGGGTGGTTTGCCGCGAATCTTCGCGGATAGCGTCGCGAAATCGACTGTGTAGTGAAGACCTATGAGCAAAACCCCAGCAACCACTGTGGTTTTGCTCGCGAACGTGGAAAGTCGGGTTAAGGAGCGGCAGGTTTGCGCGACAAGGTTTGCGCAGTCCGGATTCAGATACGCATTATGGCAGAGTGTCGACCACGTCAGCCTGGAAGAACTCGCAGATGCAGAGCGTGGAGTAATCGTAATGGGCCACAGCCGCGGCGCACTCGTCCCCGTGGAGCCCCGCGTAGGCGCAGATCGCAGCGGCAGCCAGCGGTGCGGTCATCGTCTCGCGCTCGAAGTTCTTGCGAAAGCCGAGAATGGACTTATCGCCCGTCTTGGCGACCGCCTCTGCCTCCTTCTGCGTCCTCTGCCTCCACCACTTGTAGCCCGTGCGCCAGTTCGCGTACTTGAACGGATTCTCCGTCGAGTTGTCGTATTTCTTGTAGAGCCCGATGAACTTCCGCGCCCGGTTCGCGTTGGCGACGAGCCCCTTGCGAAAACTCGCGGCGTTCTTTGCATCCCATGCCGCGAGCTGCCGGAGACAGCCCTGTGCGCAGGTGTAGATCCAGAGGAGATTCGGCTCTAGGTTCGGCAGCTTCGGCATGTCGATCTCATAGCCCGTTGCGCAGACCGCAAGGCGCGAAAGCCCCGTGCCGTCCTGCTTCTCGCGGCAGGCCTTCTCGTACTTCGCGAGCCACGTCCTGTCACCCGTCGCCTCGTACATCGCTCGCAGGATGAACAGGTAGTGCGCGGCGCCGCGGAACGGAAGCCCGCGCTTGAAATCGCCGCGGAACTCGCCCCTGAAGCCCTGGTCGCAGGGGCACTTCCAGTCCACTTTCTCCAAGGCTTCCGCGATCTCCTTCATCTTCGCAACGCCCCTGCCGTCCGTATCGTATCCACCCTTCACGTAGGCGGAGAGTCCGTAGAACCACGGAAGCGTCTGGTCCTCGCTGCCGAGCGGATGGTGGGCCTTCCCGTCCGTACCGACGCCGCGCACGATCATCCCCGGCACATCCGAGACGCTCGCGGCGAGCAGAAGCCCGCCCGCGAGCTTTCGGCAGAGCGCCCGGTCCTCCTCCTTGCCCGATTTCTTTGCGCGGATGACGCACGCCTCCAGCCACGGCCCCGTGAACATCGGACCGTTCTCGATCGGGCTCCACCAGCCCATCGCGTTCGGGCGACACTCGGCGCAGTCCTTCGGCGTCGGGATTTCGCCGAGGTAATCGTGCAGGAGACCTTCTCTGCCAACGAACTTCAGGAGCTCGGCATGCGCCTCGGACGCGGCCTCCCGGGACGCCCTCGGCGGCAAGCGGCGGATAAAGGCCGAGTTTCCTCCCGAACCGGCGATGACGATCTCCGGATCGTTCGGATCGACGCAGAGGCATTCGATATTGCGATTCCCAAGGGACGGCTCGTTGAGCGTCTGCCAGGTGCGCCCGCCGTCCTGCGAGCAGACCACACCATCGCCACGGCCGCGGTCGTGGTAGGGATGGTCCGTCATCGACACGACAAGGCATTCTCCCGCGATCACGACGTCCGTGCAGAACTTGTTCTCGAGGATGAGCTCCCAGGATCTGCCGCCATCCGCCGAATACCACGCACCGCCTCTCCCGGCGCCTTGGGCCTTGTTCCAGCCGTGCCGCGTTGCCGCGAAGATACGCTCGCCGTCAACGGCAATCGACATCACCGTGCCGAGATTCGCGCCCTCCGTGAGCTTCCGCCACGTTCTGCCGCGGTCGCAGCTCGTCCAGATCGTGCCGATGTGCGTCCTGTCCACCGATGTGCCGACATAGAGATGCCCGTCCTTCGCGACGACCTTGCTCACAGCCTCGGCCTCGGGGAAGTCGTTTGTCGTCGCCTGCCGCCAGCTCCTGCCGCCGTCATCCGAGAGCATCAGCAGGTGACGCGAGACCTGCGCGGCGAGGGCATAGGGCGGGCTCTCCCCGACAAGCGCAAGGGAGCGCGGCGTCGCGCAGCGCCAGCCCGCGTTCGTCGCCGCAGTGAGAAGCTTCCAGTTCTCGCCGCCGTCGGATGTCTCGCCGATGAAGCCGCAGTCCTGGCCCCATTTCCCGAACGCCCCGTAGAGATGGTCCGCGTTCCGCGGGTCTTCGGCGACGGCAAAGCAGTCCCAGTACTTCGGGATGCCCTTCATGATCTGACTGAAGGACTTGCCGTAGTCGTCCACCCGGAAGACGCCGACGTCGAAGTAGTTGAAGTAGAAGCGTCCCCTACATCCCTGCGAGGCCTGGATCGAATGCATGCAGGTGAGCTCGAGGCCGATCGACCGCGAGGAGCCGTCCCCGTTGTCGTGCGTATAGCGCTGCTCCCATGTCTCGCCGCCGTCGGCGGAGCGGTAGACGGCGCAGCCTGTGCCGAAGGTCACGGCATGGGGCGGAAGCGGCGAGACGGTGAGGCACTGCGCCGCGTCGTTCCAGCTCTTGAGCCAGCCCGCGTTCTCCTTGCCGCTGAACTTGCGCACCCAGGTCGCGCCGCCGTCCGTGGACTTCCAGATGCCCTTGCACCACCAGGATCCGCCTGCGAGGTAGACGGTGTCGGGATCGTCCGGCGCAACCGCGATACGGTCGTACCACGAGCATTCGACGTCGCGCGCGCCAGGTCGTCCGGGCAGCGTCTCCAGTCCCTTCGTGCCGCAGGGACACCAGGTGAGCCCGCCGTCGTCGGACCGCATCGGCGGCGAGTTCCACGGCGTTTCGCCGGCCTTGCCGCGAAGGGTCAGGTAGAGTCGCCTCGGATCCTTCGCCGCCCGGGCGAAGCGACGCGTCCGAAGGTGGGGGAGCCCTGCGTTCGACGGTTTCCAGCTCCGTCCGCCGTCAGTCGAGCGGATGACGCCGTTCGTCGGCGTGGAGATGAGGATCGCGTTCCCAACGAGCGCCATGTCCATCGCCGCCCATGACTTGTCCATCGCGCCTTCCGGGACGACGTTCTCCCACGTCTCTCCGTCGTCGGTGGAGCGGTAGAGTTCGCCGCGTCCCATATTAGAGTAGCGTGGCGCGCCAACCGACGCCCAAACCGCGCCCTTCGCGTCCCAGAGAATGCGCGAAACGATAACAGTGCGCTTGCTCGGTGAGCACGGAGGGAATCCTGTGCGTTTGAGCGCCCACGTCCGCCCGCCGTCGGTCGACTTGTAGATGCCGCCAAAGGTTCCAATTAGAAGGAGGTCAGGATTCTTCGGGTGTTCGGCAATGCACTCAACAAAAAGGTTCTCATTCCCTTCGTTGCAGAGTTCATAGTTGCGCCCACCATTCTCCGACCGAAAGACGCCCGCGACATCTGAGCCAACCCAAAGCCGTTCGGCCGCATACCGGCTCGCCGTCATCGACTGAACCCATCCACCGCCCCCTGGGCCGATGTTAACCCATTGAGAGGCCTGCGTCCCCAAGAGAATACAGACCAGTGCGACGCACAAATCTCCGCGCTTCATCTTCAATCAGCGCACGAGCAACATTAGCCCCGTCTTCCTCAGCGGCGACTTGTACTTGACGAGCCAGTAAACTCTGTTGTCCGTCGTCAGAATCAACCCAAGCGTCTTCGGACCGGGATAATTGTTCTTGACGGTCTTCTCGCTATCCTCCACCACACGGAAACGCGTCGGATCCGTCATAAACGACGCCCAGCCTGCGGGATCGACCACCGGATCGCAATAGACAATCGTCTTATAGTTCGACCAGCCAAAGGCCGCAGTTCCGAAAGTCGAAGTCGGCGCCTTGCCTGGAAGGTAGATTTCTCCAAGCGTCTTCATCGAAACCGGCTGATAGGAATTGAAATCAACGCCTTCGGCGCCAAAGGTTATCCGCTGGAGCGTCGAGGCCGCGACAAACGCATACTTCTGCACATTTGTCGCCGCCGGCGCCTCAACCGAAGTCAATGCCGTACCGTTGAACGACTTCTCCGAGATGATCTCCAGCGCCTTCAGCTTCAGGTCCCCTTTCAGCGCAGGACTGTTCTCAAACGCGGCATTACCGATGGACGTCAGCGTGTCCGGCAGAAAAGGCGTAACGCTGACCAGCGCAGGGTCGTTTGCGAACGAGGACGCTCCGATACGGATCAGCATCTCCCCCAGCACGACATTCGTCAGCGAGCTGCACTCGTGGAAATCATAGTCGAGAATCCTCGTCAGGTAGGGCGCATAAACCGACTTGATGTTTGTTCTCTGGAAGTTACGCGCGGCAGGGAACACCGACTGATTCGGATTGACAAGCCTAAGATCGCCCGTCAAACTCGTGCACCCATTAAAGCAATAACCGGCATTCCCCGTGAAGGTCACCGTTGCCGGCAGGAACGGTTCGATCCGCTCCAGGCTCGTGCAGCCCGAAAAGGTCCCTCCCTCCAGTGCAAGTTCGGTCTCCGGAAGAATGAGGACCTTAAGCGCAGTGCTATTCTTAAACAGCTGATTGGCGAGCAACGTCACGCCCCTCGAATCATTCGTGCAGGACGAGGGGATGACAAGAACGCCGCTCGGTGCGGCCTGAAGGAGTTCCTTGAGCCCAAACCCGTTTGTCTGCAAATCCGAACGAAAGATCCACTCTCCATCCGTCATCTTGCGAACAGTCTTCCCGGCCTCGTCTGTGGTTGTGACATAAGCCCAGGGATAGGAAAGAACAGCCATGGCCGACACCGGTGTCTCGCCGACCGTGAACGAGAGTTCGTCCCCGCTGACAGTCGTCCCGTCCGAGAGCAGCCACATGCGGCATCCAAGCGCCGCTTCATCCGTTGCCGTCGCCGTCACGGTTGAACCGATCGGAAAATAGCGGGCTCCTGATTCGTCAACAACATACGGAGCGCTGCTAAATGCGATACTGGCGGACGAACGATTGGCGCCAATGGTTGCTGGCCTGGCATACGGCGCCCAGATCCACGTCACACGAACGGCCGTCCCCGCATAAGTGAAGTCCATATCCGAGCCAACATGCTCCACGGGCTCCGACCAGCTAATGCCGTTGTCGCTCGAGGTCTCAGTCGTATACTTCAAGCAGGAGTAGCAGACATTATCGAGGAAAAAGTTGGTGCAAGACGTGATAAACACCGGCTCTTCTCCCACGTTGTAAGCACCGTATGCGGGATTGGGCGTTCCGACACCCTCCAGATTCGAGGCGATGATCAACGCCAGCTTGGTCGTGGCGTCCGCCACCGCGCTATACGTCAGCAGCTCCGGGTGTGTTTCAATCGCGTACTCAGCCGCAACCCACTCCGACGACAGGGCGCCAGCCCTCATCCGGAACTCATCCAATCGTCCGTTGTAAACGGACGATTGCGCAGTTTCCATCGCCGTATTCGGTGCTCCAACGCACAGGATGTCGGAACTATCCGTACAAGCGGCCCATATCCCATAGGACTGGCAAAAGACGCCATTCGTATACACCGTGGCAGTCGTTCCTTCAAAATTAACGACCATCTTCGCCCAGGTCTGCTTGTCAATGCTCGCAGGCCACACAGTCGCCTTGGCCAGATTCTTTCCAAGCTGGAGCTGCGTATTGCTGCCATTGTTGTTGAACTTAACCGCAAAACCGCTGGCACGCATCAAGATGTAATCGTAATAAAACCCTCCAGCGTCATGGTTCATCCAGATCGAAACCGAAAAGCTGCCGCCCAGCTTCTGATCGCTGTAATCGGGGATAAGGATCGGACGCCCCGCCGGATGACTGCCACTCGTATCCGAAGTCGTTTTACGGGCATTGCCGAACAAACCCGCAAGGCTCGACGAGTCGGTGTTGTCCGCATCAAGGTTGTGCGCCGTCGAGTCAAAGGACGTCGCCCCTGTTTCGTTAAAGTGCCACACGCCGGCGTAATCGCTCCAGGTATCGGTCGAGGTTACAGCAGATGATGCATCCGGACCCGCATAGTAGCAATGAAGGACCGTTCCTCCGGTCAGGGACGGGGCCTTGACCCAGACCAGAGATGTGCCAGTCGTGTCCCAGGTGTCGATTTCGTGCGACAGAATCGTTCCCCCTTCGTCCGTGAAAATCAAATCCCCACCGCCGTCGACCTTGAAATCGGCGTAATCAAAACCGACAATGGAGGTCGACAGCCGAACGAGCACGGGGAAGTTCTCAAACGTCTGCTCGCCCAGATCGGCAGGGACGGTGATTGTGAAATGCTTGGCGTAATCCGCCGTCGTCACCGCTTGCACGGAAAGCGACGCGAAAAGCGCCGCACCCAAAACCGTCCAAACCCTCCTGAAAATGCTATTGGTCTTCATGCTGTCCATTCCTTGGCCTTTCTCCGTTGAAACCCAGTCACCAGAACCAGATTCGCAGGCATTATACACCCACCTGCCACGGAAGAGCAAGGGAATTGATGCGACAATCCGGCGATTCTTTTTGGTGTCTTTGCGCAATTCTGCCGAGGATGTGCTATAATCCCCGCATGACACGAAGGAATATCCTTATCCTGCTCTGGTCGACCGCGGCCTCCGGACGCGACTTCCTGTACGGGCTCTCCATCTACCTGAAGAGTCGCCCATCCTGGAACATCCGGCTCATGCCGACCGCAGAGGAGCTCTCACCCGACATCGTCCGCTCCATCCGCAGCGGCGCGTTCGACGGCATCGTGACGGACGAGAACACGCTCGCGTCGAATCCCGTCCTCCGTGCCCGCAAGGAGACGTCGCTTGTCGTCTTCGGTACGCGTCCGCTGGAGGACAAGGACAAAAACGTCACCTACATCCAGAACGACGACCGAATGATCGGACGACTCGGCGCGCAGCACTTCCTCGGCCTCGGCAACTTCCGTTCGTTCGGCTTCGTACCGACGGTCGTTCCCCACGTCTGGTCCCGGGATCGCGCCGAGGGCTTTGCCGAGGAACTCGCCAAGACCGGACAAACGGCGGAAGTCTTCGACAAGAACTCTCGACGCCGCTCGCTGACCGCCTGGCTCCGTCAGTTGCCAAAGCCTTGCGCCGTCATGGCCGCTTGGGACAGCCGCGCCATCGAGGTCGTCGAGACGGCCAAGAAGGCCGGATTCGACATCCCGCGCCAGGTGGCGGTCCTGGGCGTCGACAATGACGAACTCATCTGCGGCTTCACCTCCCCTTCGATCTCCAGCGTCTATCCGCCGCACGAGGAGAATGGCATTGCCGCCGGCAAGGCGCTAAACCGCCTGTTCGCAAAAACGCGCGGGAAGAAAAAGCCCGTCATCCTCTGCTCGGGCGCAAAAATCATCCAGCGGGAATCCACCGCGCCGCTCACACCAGCCGCACACCTGATCCTGTCCGCGCTCGAGTTCATCCAGAAGAACGCCACGCGGAACATCCGCGTAGACGACGTCGTCCGCCATCTCAAGGTCTCACGCCGCCTCGCCGACCTCCGCTTCCAGGAGTTCCAGGGCGAGTCGATCCTCGAGACCATCACCCGCATCCGCCTTGAAGAGGTCGCCAAGCGCCTCCTCACCACGCAGCTCCCGGCCTCGACAATCGCAAAGACCTGCGGATTCGAGGATGTATCCTACCTCGGCAAGCTCTTTCGCCGCAAATACGGCGAAACGCTCCAACGCTGGCGAAAGTCTCACTTGCCGGACGACCGGCCGAGGTGATTGCACATCAAGATCCAAAGCGAGCAGACGAGTCCGTTCAAGTGGACCTGCAAGGCAACGGGAAAGGCGTAGACCATGAAGATCGCCGGGAACCAAACACACCAGCCTGAAAACAAATTGGGAAGATAAGACTCGGAGAAAAAGCGCCGCGGCCACTCCCGACGCGTACGCGACAAGGAGCACCCGCGTCCGAGCCAGAAGAAGAAGACCGAGTTGGCCGGCGCGATGACGAGGACGGTCCAGACGAACTGGTCGACCAGGGTCTTCAGAAGAAGCGTCGTAAACGAAACGTCACTCCCGAAAAGCCAGGCCTGGAACGCGAAAAACCGATTCACCACGGCACCCGAACAACCGCACCAGAGGACCTGAACGAGAATCGTGAGAAGCGGACGCTCCGGACGGATTTCCCGGACCGTCAGCTGGAAGATACCGGGGATAAGTCCGCAGAAGACCGCCAGACTGAGCGCGGCCGCCTTCCATCCCCAGGTCCGCTGCCAGTCCGCTACCGGCTCCAGCAGGGACCTGACCTCGGACGAAAGGAAATAGGCCCCGACCAATCCCGCCGCCGCGGACCAAAGGACCGCGATCGGCAGGCGATTGGCCCGCGCGGACTCACATCCCCGCGCCAGTGCCTCACGAACATCCCGTCTCCAACCCATGTAATCTGTTCCTCTACACAATTTTACACCGCGATGATGACGATGCCCGGATTGGGACAGCGCTTGTAGTCGTTAGGGATGAGGCCGCAGTCGGGGAACGAGAGGAACTGCTTCGAGAAGATGTCGCCGGCGTATTCGCCGTCCAGGAACCCGCGGATGTGGTTCTGCTTTTGTACTTGCGGCAGGCGGCGAGCACGGCGGACTTGATGCGGCTCGTGCCGCCCGTGCTGCCGTAGCCCGTCACGACGGCGAAGACCCTCGCCCCGCCGTTGCGCGCGCGGGAGATGAGACGGTCGAGCTCGCTCGTTGCATCGTCAACGAGCATCCCCCGTCCGTGCAGGTCGTACTCGGGCACCGCCTTCATATCTCGTGTCGCTCCGTCGGCGAGTAGCTGCAGTCGTGCCCGCAGCTGGATGTTCCGCAATGTCTGTATGCCATGCTCATGGCGTCCCCCTACTTCTGACCACAACCGCGGCAAGCAGTCCTGCGGCAATCGGTGGTTTCATCATGCGGATATTATACCATCCTACAGGCACGTCTTAAGCCCCGGCACACCGGCAATCGCCGCATCGAACCGCGCCATCTCCTCGCGGTCCTTCAGCCGGACCGAGAGCGAATACGAGACGTACTTACCGCCCGCCGACGCGCGGCTCTCCGCCACCGGTTCTACGAGCTCAAACACCGAAAATGCGGCATTGAGCTTCTCCGCATCGCAAACTTGCCCTCCGCAGCCTTGGCGCAAGAGAATCAACCTGTGATGCGCCACAACCGGAAACTTCAACTCAACCAAATTGGACATATCGCGACAATTATACCATTTCGTCCGCAACGCTTTTGCCCGAACTGGCACTGTGTGTGTAGAGTCGAGCGGGACGCCCCGTGGGAATGCCCGCTCAGCCTTCGGCTACCCTCAAAACGTGCTTCGCCGTTTTTCGGCGGATACCCCTCATC
>CAMAHK010000086.1 GCA_945834475.1 uncultured Verrucomicrobiota bacterium | reverse complement strand
CTGGCTGGCGGTTGTGAGCGAGACGCTGAACGCGTTCTACATTCCCGTCGCGTGGGGCGACGGCATCTACGCGAAGCCCCAGGATTTCCGGATCATCTCGTTTTTCCTCTATTTCGCGTGCATGAACGGGATGTTGGGCTTCTTCAATCTCCTGCCAGGCTTCCCTCTGGACGGTGGGCGCATCTTCCGCAGCGCGATGCGCTCGTTCATGCCGCGTCCACGCGCGACATACGTGGCGATGGTCGTCGGCCGCGGTGTGGCGGTGCTGATCGGCCTGCGCGGCCTCTTCTCCATCGTCAACGGCGGCAACTGGGGCTTTGTCTCCATGCTGATCGCCTGGATGATCTGGAAGGAAGGCTATCGGGAATACCTGATGGCGAAGATCGAAGGCGATTTCCGCGGTTGGAGTCAGGACGATTTTAACGCCCGCGTCTCACCCCCTCCCTACGAAAGGTAAATGATGATCAAGCATCAGCTCTTCATCGGATTCGCCCTGATCGTCGGCGTGGCGATTGGCTATTTTTCGGCACCCACCGGGAAGGAGACGCCCCAACCTCCTCAAGACGACGCCGGATATGTTGCCAGGGCCTCCATTGCCGACAAGGGAGATGCAGCGGCTCTCGCCGCGCTTCGGGCGCGTGTCAAGGAACTCGAGTCGAAGCTCGCGGGTGATCGCGAAGAGGACATCGCCCTCATCTCGAATGTGATCGACCGTGTGCGTGGCGATCGTCGTGGACGCGGCGGGCAGAATCCGGGCGAATGGATGGAGAACCTGAAGAAGTCCGATCCCGTGCGCTTCGCCCAGATGACGAACCGCTTTGCGCAGTGGCGCAGCGAACGCCTGAACCGTCAGCAGTCCAAGCTCGACTTTCTCTCGTCCGTCGACACCTCGCACATGAGCGCGTCCGCCCGCAAGACGCACGAGCGGTTGCAAGACCTGATCGTCCGCCGCGAGGAGATCGAAGACGAGATGCACGCCGATCCGAACATGAGTTGGGAGGCGCGCGGACAGGTCTTTGCCCGCATGCGCGAGGTCGATGAGGAGATCCACCGCCTGAACGGTGAAGAGCGCAAGACGCTTCTCAACGAGACGGCGCGGGAACTCGGGCTCGGCAAGGATGACGCCGCGGCGCTCTCGGAGACTATTGAGGACATTCTCAGCGCGACGGACAGCAACCCCTTCGGTCGAAGAGGAAGAGGCGGACGTGGACGTTAAGATCGAGGAAAGCTGGAAGCGTGTGCTCGCGGACGAGTTTGCGAGTACGTACTTCGCTGACCTTGCCGCTTTCGTGAAGGAGGCGTATGCGAATGGCATCGTCTATCCGCCGGGGAAATACATCTTCGAGGCGTTCAACCGCACGCCGTTCGACAAGGTGAAGGTCGTGATCCTCGGACAGGATCCGTATCACAATCCAAAGCAGGCGCACGGCCTCAGTTTTTCGGTGCCGGCGGGTGTCGATCTGCCGCCGTCGCTCGTCAACATCTACAAGGAGCTGGAGGACGAATACCGGACGCCGTTCTTGAATCGGAATGGCGACCTGTCGGCCTGGGCGGATCAGGGGGTCTTGCTTCTGAATGCGACGCTCACGGTTTCGGGCGGCGTCGGTACGGCCGGTTCGCATCAGGGGCACGGTTGGGAGCTCTTTACGGATGCGGTGATTCGCCATCTCGCCGCCGAGCGCGACGGCATCGTCTATCTGCTGTGGGGCTCCTACGCCCAGAAGAAGGCCGCGTTCGTTGACACGACGCGGAACCTCGTTCTCAAAAGCGCCCATCCCTCGCCGCTCTCGGCCTATCGCGGTTTCTTCGGGTGCGGACACTTCAAGACCGCGAACGAGTATCTGACGGCACACGGACAGGAACCTGTCGTTTGGTAGGATCTGCTATGATGAGACATGTGATTGGTAAAAGTCTGGTTCTGGGTCTCGTGGCGATTGGCGTCGGCTGTTCGACGGTTCGGCAGGCCCGTCAGGCGCAAGAAGAAGCTCGCGCATCGGTTGCATCGGCTCCCGATCGTCCGCCGGTTCCGCTGAATGGAACCCTGGCGGAGCTTGTGGATTTCGCCCTGACCAATCGTCCCTCCGTCCTCTCCGCCCGCTTGGCCGTTACGGATGCGCGGCTGAGAATGAAGGAGATCGCCGCCAATGCGCCGGTTCTGTCGTCCACGCCGTGGAATGCCGCGGACTTTTCCGTCGGCGGCGGTTATTCCGAATCGAGTGTCGGCGAGCATCTCTCGGACTTCGACTTCACCACGAAGCGGGGGAAGGCGACAGGCTCGCTGTCCCTCGATCTGCTCGTCTACGACTTCGGCCGCAACGCCGCCGAGGCCCGAGCCCAGGCTGATCGCGTGATCGCCGCGGAGATGTCCCTTCAGGAATGTGAGTACACCGTCTTTCGCGAGGTGGTCGCGGGCGTCGCGTCCCTGCGCGAGGCGCTGGTCTTCCGGCTGGTCGCCGAGACGAATGCGGTCGCGGCCGCAGCCCATCTCGAACAGGTCCGCCTGCGCGAGAGCGAGGGCGAGGCGAAGAAGCTCGATGTCCTGAAGGCGGAGCTGACGCTCGCTCAGGCGGTCGAGTCGCTCGTCGGGGCATCGAACGACGTCGTGACCGCCGGGGCAAATCTTGTGCAGGCGGCGGGCGGAGGGCCCCTTGGTCTGGAGAACCTCGGATCTGGACGGGAGATTGCCTCGGAATGGGGGCATCTCGTCTCTGTTTCGTCAGACGACATCATTCAGCTGGTCGAGACGAATGCCCCGGCGATGAGGGTCGCTAGGGCTCGTGCGCGGGCCGCGTCGGCGGATGTTGACCGTGCGATCGCCGACCTCTATCCGACACTCTCGGCTTCGGCATCTTTCTCCTGGACGGATCCGCTCTGGTATCTGCGCTGGGGTGTCAACGCCGCCCAGTCGCTCTTTACGGGCTTTCGCAAGACGACGGCGGTCGACCGTTCAGTCGTTGCCCTGCAGTCGGCCGTGGCGACGTTCAACGAGACGTCGCTGAACGTGCGGCACGACCTCGACCTCGCCTTGGCCGCGCGCGAGAACGCCGCCGAGATGATGCGCACGGCGATGGACACGCGACGGACGGCCGAGGAGAATCTCGCGCTTGTCGACGAGCAGTACAGGATCGGCGAGGCGAATCGCGTCGATTACGCCGATGCGCTCAAGGCTGTGGCCGAGGCGCGGGGGGCACAGGCGAAGGCCGAAGCCGCCGCGCTCAGGGCCGAGGCGACGATTTACCAAGTGCTCGGGCTGGCACCCGAGTACCTGTGAGTGTGGAATTTAGAATGAGGAATTAGCAATGGCAAAGGCTCAGATGTTTTCACGTTTGATGATCGCGGCGGGGCTACTGGCCTTGGTTTCGGGTTGTGACAAGGCGGGGCTTTCGCCCGAGAAGAAGGTGCCGGCGTTTCGGTTCGCGCCGATCACGCGCACGGATATCGTGCGCACGGTCGAGGCGACGGGAACGGTCACGCCGCGCAACACCAAGAGCGGCATTCCCGTCGGCGCCCAGGTGAACGGCAAGGTGATCAAGCTCTTCGTCGACTACAACTCGGTCGTCACGAACGGGCAGGTCGTCGCGCTCATCGATCCGCTCGTCTACGAGGCGAATTACAAGAGCGCGGTCGCGCAACTGCACGTGAACGAGGCAAATGTCGCGGTCAGGACGGCGGCTCTCAAGTCCGCGACCGCTGCGCGGACGCTGGCCGAGAAAACGCACACCCGCAAGGCGGCGCTCCGCAAGGCGGCGCTTTGCTCGCAGGCCGATCTCGATGCCGCGCAGGAGGCCCTAGATCGCGCCGTGGCCGAATTCGAGAGCGCCGAGGCGTCGCTTCGCAGCGCGAAAAGCGCGGTCGAGCAGAGCGAGGCGAGCGTCGCGAAGACGAAGGCTGACCTCGACTACTGCACGATCCGCTCGCCCGTTGACGGCGTCGTCATCGCTCGCAAGGTCGAGGAAGGCGAGACGGTCGTCTCGTCGTACAACGCGGTGCCCGTGCTGACGATCGCCGAGGACCTCAAGACCGTCTGGGTCGAGGCGACGGTGCCCGAGGCGGATGTCGGCAACATCAAGGTCGGTCAGACCGTGACGTTTACGGCTGACGCGTATCGCCGTAAGTTCACGGGACGCGTCAAGCAGATCCGCAAGTTCGCGACGACGACGAATAACGTTGTGACGTATCCGATCATCATCGAGGCTGAGAATCCGGACGAGATGCTTTTCCCCGGCATGACGGCGACCCTGTCGATTGAGACGGCGCGCGCCGAGAACGCGGTCGTCGTCTCCGCCGCGGCGTTCCGGTTCCGTCCGAAGGACGAGGACAAGCCCGAAGGGGAGATTCCGCAGGGCCGCAAGATGTGGCTTCTCGAGGACGGAAAGCTCGTGCCGCATGTGATCACCGAAGGCGTGACAGACGGTGCGTTCACCGAACTTGTCGGCGGGGAGTCCTTTGAAGGCAAGGTGGCCGTCGTCGGCTATGAGACCCCCGCGACGCTCGCCCGCAAGGACGGCGAGACCACGAATCCCTTCGCCCCGAAATTCCCGAAGCACGGCACGAAGGGGACGGCCCCGGAGCCAAAGAAGAAATGAGCCATTTGATCGAAATCCACGACTTGCGCAAGACCTACCGCCTCGGCGAGGAGGAGGTGCATGCCCTCGCCGGCGTCAGCGTCACCATCGACAACGATGAATTCGTCGCGATCATGGGTGCGTCGGGTTCGGGCAAGTCGACGATGCTCAACATCCTCGGCTGCCTCGACACGCCGACCTCGGGCTCTTATCTTCTCGACGGACTCGAAGTCGCGCGGCGCTCGGCGACGGAACTCGCGCACATCCGCAACAAGAAGCTCGGCTTCGTCTTTCAGAATTTCAATCTGCTCCCCCGGACGCGTGCCGTTGAGCAGGTGGAGCTCCCCGACCTCTATATGGGACGCCTCTCGCGTCACGCCCGCCGCGAACGGGCGCTCAAGCTCCTCGAGCGCGTGGGACTCGGCGGACGCGTCAACCACACCCCCGCGCAGATGTCAGGCGGACAGCAACAGCGCGTGGCAATCGCCCGTGCGCTGATGAACGAGCCGCCGGTGCTCTTCGCCGACGAGCCGACGGGCAACCTCGACACGAAGAGCTCGATCGAGATCATGAATCTCTTTACGGAGCTCTCGAAAGAGGGCATCACGATTATCATGGTCACGCACGAGGACGACATTGCGTCCTTCGCCAATCGTCACCTAGTGATGAAGGACGGTGTTCTTGTAAAGGATGAACGATGAATGATGCGTGTTGAGTTATGGTGACGAATGTTCTTTTGATTGTTACTTCCATGGCGGTGGCACAGATGCCGGCGTGGAAGGATGTCGCCGATGCGCTGGAGGCGAAGCATGCGGACGAGGCGAAGGTGCAGCGACTTGTTGCCGCGCCGGCGATCACCGATGCGCGTGTCGGCATCCAAGAACTGAAGCCGACGCATGTCGCGTTCGTGATGCGTCCCGAAGAAGTCGACTTCAAGACGACGGTTGCGCTGAAGCGGCTGATGCGGGTGATCGACGACGACCCGTACGACGATGCGGTCTGGGGTATCGTCACCGGACCGACGGCGGCGGACGCGAAGCGGATTGCCGCCTCGCGCGAACCGCAGACGATTAACTCCGTTCTTGCGACGACGGGCGTTGCCGACGACTGTGTGCCGGGGCCCATCTACTGTCTCTCGGACGCGAATCCGCCCGGCTGCTGGAAGGTGAAGGGCACCGACGGACGGGTGGCGCATCACAGCACGACGAATGACATGAGCTGGATCTTCGCCGAGGGCTGGAATGCGATCGATCCGGATCTGATTATCACTTCGTCGCACGCCTCGCAGCGGAACCTCGAGATGCCGTTCTCGCGCGGCAACATCATTCCGCTCAACGGTACGTTCGTGACCTGCCCCGACTTGCGCCTCATCGACTACCGCACCGGCCAGGCGGTCCCCGTACCGCGGTGCGTCCCCGCCCGCGGCGCCCTTCAACCTCTACGTTCTCCCTCTCGGGAGAAGGTCTGGATCGCCGCGGGTAACTGCCTGATCGCCGACAACCTGCGTCCGGGCGAGACGATGGTGATGACGGCGCTCGGCTTCGGCAAGGTCAACCAGTTCGTCGGATACATCTCGACGACGTGGTTCGGTGAGATCGGCTGGGGCACACTCGGCAACTTCAATAAGGGGATGAGCCTCGTTGCGGCCTATCACGCGGCGAACCGCAAGCTCATCGACGAACTTGAGGAGACGGTCACGAACGCGAAGGACTTCAATCCCGAGTTTGTGAGCGCGAAGGACTACGACCGTCTGATGGTCGAGGCACGTCAGTTCAAGTTCCAGGCGAAGAAGCCGATCGCGAATCCGCAGGAGTTCTTGGGACGTCTCTGGGATCGCGATGCGACCGTCTTCTATGGCGACCCGATGGTCGAGGTCTACCTTGGTGAAAAGCATGAACAGTGACAATCGCCCTGCTTGAGGCTTTCCCGCTCTTTTCTGTCGCGGGTTGATTTATTCATTATAATGAATATTCTGTTATGGATTCAGTTGCAAGGAATCGAATTTTATGATAATATTCACTTAAATGAATAACTTGGAGATAGCAGAGTACCTCATCGCGCGGCGGAAGACGCTGGCTGTTTCTCAGTATCGGTTGGCTGAGTTGAGCGGCGTCTCGGTGCATACGATTTCGAATCTTGAGACGGCAACGGGGAATGTGACGTTGGCGACGTTGCAGAAGGTCTGCGCGACGATGGGGCTTTCGGTGAGTGTCGGCGTATGAAGAAGGGCATTGTCTATTATCGCGACCAGGTTGCCGGCTCGCTCGAGCGGGATGCGTCGGGCTTTGTCTTCTCCTACGATCCGGCCTATCTGGCCAATTCGTCCCTGCCGGATATTTCGGCGACTTTGCCGAAGCGGACTGACGCCTATCGGAGTCCATACCTGTTTTCGTTCTTCTACGGACTGCTTGCGGAGGGGGCGCAGAAGGACATGCAATGCCGCGAGCTGAAGATCGACGAGCGCGACCATTTCACGCGCCTGTTGGAAACGAGTGCCTACGGCGCCATTGGAGCGGTCTATGTTAAACCTGCCGTTTGAGTATTCTGAGTTGGGGCTTCCCGTGACGCACGACCTGATTCGCCGTGCGTCGGTCTCTGGTGTTCAGGACAAGGTGCAGCTGAAACGGCGACGCGGCGGATTCGACGTCGTGCTGTCGTCCGGTGACTACATCCTCAAGCCGATTCCGCGTCATACATCCGCGCACCTGACCGCGGACATCCCGATTAACGAAGACCTAACGATGACGATAGCGTCGCGTCTCTTTGGCATTCGGACGGCCGAGCATGACCTTGCGCGTTTCAAGGACGGAGAGATCGCATATTTGACGCGGCGTTTCGACTTTCGCAATGGCGAGAAGATTCGGCAAGAGGACTTTTGCCAACTGTCGAACCGTACCGAAGAGTCGGCAGGGGCGAACTACAAGTACGAGTCGAGCTATGAGGAGCTTGCCGAGTTGATGCGAAGGTACTGCCGCTCGGCGGCCGTTGACAATCCGAAGGTTTTTGAAATCGTGCTGTTCAACTATGTCTTTTCGAATGCCGATGCGCACCTCAAGAACTTTTCGCTCTATGAGAGTCCGCAAGGCGACTATGTGCTGACACCGGCCTACGACCTCCTGAACACGGCGCTTCACTTTCCGAACGACCTGACGGCTACGGGTCTTGACTTCTTTAAGGACGGACATTTCACCACCCGCTACGAGGACCTCGGATTCTATTCATCGGCGGACTTCATCGAGCTGGCCCGTTGCTTCGGCGTACCCGAATCGCGTGTGCGCGGCCTTATCAGCGGATATGCCGCGCGACAGGCGTCCGTTGAGAGCCTCGTCGCGAATTCGCTACTTTCGAATGAGGCCAAGGCTGATTATCTCAGGCGTTTTCGCGACCGTCTGCGGGCGATTGCGCAATAAGATGACATTGCGACAATGGGTGCGATTTTCTCAGGTGACATCCCTTTGACGGATCATTGACATCCGAGTGCGAGAAAGGCGATTTGATCGCTTGTGATGTCGTCTGGACGGCTATTTCGCGATGCGCAAGTTCGAGAAGCGCAGGGACGCGAAGGGTGTGCTGCGGTTCTACCTCAACAACGAACCGTATTTCCTGATGGGCACGCTCGATCAGGGGTGGTGGCCGGACGGACTTCTCACGCCGCCCTCGTTGAGGCGCGGTTAGAACTTCGCGCGGATGGACTTGATTCGCGCCAAGAGCTCCTTGACGACTTCCGGTTTTTCCTGCGCGAGGTTGTTCGATTCCGTCGGATCGGCGGCAAGGTCAAAGAGCATCGGCTTCTTTGTCGTGATGAGCTTCCAATTGCCCGAGCGGAAACCCCAGGCGCCCCAGCCCGTCTCCTCGACGAGTTCGGCACGACCGGTCGGGTGTCCGTCGATCAGGACCGCGGAAAGGTCCTCGGAGTCGCGCATGGAGTCCGCCGGAATCGTCGCGCCGACAATCGTCGCCAGCGAGCGACCGAGGTCGGTTTGCGAGACGAGCGCGGCAGAGGCCGAACCGGGCTTGACCTCGCCCGGCCAGTGGACGACGAAAGGAACGCGCGTGCCGCCTTCGTACGGGCCGTACTTGCCGCCCGAGAAGGGGGCCGAGGGGTTGACGCCTTCCCAGGCTTTCGCCGCGCCGTCCTCATAGCCGTCCGCGACGCGCGGACCGTTGTCGGAGGTGAGGATGAAGAGTGTGTCGTCGTAGCCGTACTTCTTCAGCGAG
Organism: uncultured Verrucomicrobiota bacterium; assembly: GCA_945834475.1. Classification (GTDB taxonomy): domain Bacteria; phylum Verrucomicrobiota; class Kiritimatiellia; order RFP12; family UBA1067; genus UBA1067. Next base: position 1,352 of record CAMAHK010000086.1, on the reverse strand, counting down.
GCGCGAATCTGGCCGAGTGCGTCGTCCATCTGCACGGTCGTGTCACCGCGGATGCCGAGATCGGTCTTGCCGTGGAAGCGTGTGTTCGGGTCGTGCGGCACGTGGATGTCGCTCGTGCAGAAGTAGAGGAAGACGGGAGCACCGTTTGATTCCCTGAGGAAGTTATCCGCCTCGCGGCAGAGCGTGTCCGAGATGTCCTGGTCTTTCCAGCAGGCCGCCTTGCCGCCGCGCATGTGGCCGATGCGGGAAATGCCGTCGATGATCGTCTTGTCGTGCTGATGGTCCTTCGTGCCGCCCCAGGCCTTGAGGAGCTCAGGATTCGTGCGGCAGGTCTTTTCGTCGGGCCACTTCTGCGGCACGCGATCGTACGAGATTTCGATCGGATCGTTCGGGTCGAGTCCGACGACGTCGCCGTTACGGAGGAAGACGCACGGGACACGGTCCGCCGTCGCGGCCATGATGAACGAGTGGTCAAAGCCGACCTCGTTCGGTCCCGGCGAGATATGGGCGTTCCAGTTCGTCGCCGCTTCACCTGCGCCGAGGCCGAGATGCCACTTGCCGATCACGCTCGTGCGGTAGCCGGCTTTCTGCATCAGGGCGGGGAGGGTCAGCTTGCCCGACCCGGCGAGCGGCAGGATGAGTTTCTCGTCGCCGTCGAGGATATGGGTGCCGGGGCGGCGGAACGCGTAGTCGCCCGTGAGGAGCGAGTAGCGGCTGGGCGTGCAGATCGAGGTCGGCGCGTGGGCGTCGGTGAACTTGCAGCCTTCGGCGGCGAGCTTGTCGAGATTCGGACACGGCACGCGCTTCTGTCCGTAGGTCGAGGTGTCGCCGTAGCCGAGGTCGTCGGCATAGAAGAGGACGATGGCCTTCGGCTTGTGGCCGAGGGTACCGGAAGGGAGAAACGACTTGCACCCGGAGGCCGCAAAGGCCGCCGCACTGGAAAAGAGAAATTCGCGCCTGTGCATGTTGAGTAGTATATCAAACCTCGTCGGGGAAAGCGTGTGTATGCGATATAGCGCTTAACGCAGGAGAGAGAAGAACTCCTGCGTTTAGTTTTTACCGCAGGTCGCTACGCGACACGCAGAATTGCGACCGACTCGATTTGTCGACGCCCCGCGCGATGTCGAGTGTGGTTGTCCTCTGCGCCTTCGGCTTAGTTGCGCGGCGACAAATGCGAGTCGGTCGCGGGCTGCGCAAAATGCGGCACTATGACGCGAACCGCGACCGATTCCAAAATGTCGCCGAGCAGCTAAGGCGCTAGCCGCAAAAGACAACAACACTCCTTACCGCTCGGGGCGACGACATTTTGAATCGGGCGCAACTCTGCGTGCGGCGAAGCCGCCTGCGGTTAA